>CAHJXF010000008.1 GCA_903644065.1 Betaproteobacteria bacterium | reverse complement strand
CTGGTCGGCAAGCCGTTCAGCGCCGCCAACAGCGCGAGCGCCGCGTCGCTGATCGCCCGCGACGCCCGGCCCTTCGAGGACAACCGCTTCAAGGTCGCGCTGGCTCGCCGGTCGATCCAGCGGGCCCTGAACACCGTCGGCACGGCGGCCTGAACCGATCGAGGATCAATCATGGCGACCAACTTCCCACTCTCCGACGCCGTCACCGGCAAGCCCATCGATCGTCGCGACGGCCGCGCCAAGGTCACCGGCGCCGCGCTGTACGCGGCCGACCAGCCGATCCCCGACGTCCTGCACGCGGTGCTGGTGACCAGCACCATCGCCGCGGGTCGCGTCACGGGCATCGACACGCGCGCGACGATGGCGGTCCCGGGCGTCGCGCAAGTGCTGTCGCACGAGAACGCGCAGAAGCTCCCGCAGGGCGGCCGGGCCGCCGTCGACCCGCCGGCCGGACGGGTGATGACGCTGCTGCAGGACCCGAAGGTGCTCTACAACGGGCAGCCGATCGCGGTGGTGGTGGCCGATACGCTCGAGCACGCGAAGGCCGGTGCCGAAGCCGTGCGGGTGTCGTACGCGACCGATGCCGGCGTGCTCGGATTCGTTGCGGCCAAGGCGTCGATGTACCCGCCGAAGAAACTCAACAAGGGCGAGGTCGACACCAGCCACGGCGACGTCGCTGGCGCGTTGTCGGCGGCCAGCGTGGCCGTCGACTCGCTGTACCGGACGCCGATGGTCCATCACAACCCGATGGAACCCCACGCGACGATCGCGGCCTGGGACGGCGACCGCCTGACGATCTACGACGCGACGCAGTTCATCGGCGGCGACCAGAAGACCGTCGCCAGGACGCTCGGCATCGACCCGAAGCACGTCCGCGTCGTGTGCCCTTTCGTCGGCGGCGGCTTCGGTTGCAAGGGTTCCACCTGGTCGCACGTGGTGCTGGCCGCGATGGCGGCGCAAAAGGCGGGGCGACCGGTCAAGCTGGTCGTCGATCGCACGCAGATGTGGGGCCCGGTGGGCGGGCGCCCGATGACCGAGCAGCGCGTCGCGCTCGGCGCCGACGCCGGCGGCAAGCTGACGGCGCAGCGCCACGACACGATCTCGCACACGTCGACCTTCGAGGACTTCGTCGAGACCTCGTCGCTGGTCACGCGGATGCTGTACGCCGGCGAAGCGCGCGCCACGACGCATCGGCTCGTCAAGCTCAACGTCGGCACGCCGACCTTCCAGCGGGCGCCCGGCGAGTCGACCGGCAGTTTCGCGCTCGAGTCGGCGATCGACGAGATGGCCGAGCGGGCCGGCATCGATCCGCTCGAGATGCGCATCCGCAACCATGCCGATCGAAGTCCCGAGGGCATGCCGTGGTCGAGCAAGTCGCTGCTGGCCTGCTACCGCCAGGGCGCCGAGCGCTTCGGCTGGTCGCGCCGCGACGCGAAGCCGATGAGCCAGCGAGACGGCGACGAATGGGTGGGCTACGGCATGGCGACCGCCACTTATCCGGCCAATCGCTCCAAGGCGTCGGCCCGTGCGACCGTCGGCCAGGACGGCGTCGCGGTCGTGCGGTCCGGCACGCAGGATCTCGGCACCGGCACCTGGACCGTGATGGCGCAGGTGGCGGCCGACGCGCTCGGCTTCCCGCTCGACAAGGTGCGCTTCGAGCTCGGCGATTCGGATTTTCCCGAAGCGCCGGTGTCGGGAGGCTCGCAAAGTGCGGCCAGCGTGTCGCCGGCGGTGCAGACCGTGTGCATCGAGGCGCGGCAGCAGTTGCTGATGCTGGCGACGAAGGACGCGGCCTCACCGCTCGCCAACGTCGCGGCCAGCGACCTGACGATCGAGAACGGCTGGTTCCGCTCCCTCGCCGACCCGTCGAAGCGCGAATCGGTCGCCGCGGTGATGCGACGCGCGAAGACCCCGGTCGACGTCGAAGCGTCCTCGGCGCCGGGCGCCGAGAAGAGCCGGTTCTCGATGCACTCGTTCGGCGCCATCTTCGTCGAAGCGCGAGTCGATGCCGACCTCGGCCGCATCCGCATTCCGCGCGTGGTCGGCGTATACGGCGTCGGCAACCGGCTCAACGCGAAGACGGCGCACAGCCAGTTGCTGGGCGGCATCGTGTGGGGCCTCGGAATGGCGCTGTTCGAGGAGAGCGTGCTCGATTCGCGCAACGGCCGCTTCGTCAACGCCAGCCTCGCCGAGTACCACGTGCCGGTCAACGCCGACATCGGCAGCATCGACGTGACCTTCGTCGACGAGCAGGATCCGTACATCAATCCGCTCGGCGTCAAGGGCATCGGCGAGATCGGCATCGTCGGCGTCGCGGGTGCGGTGGCCAACGCGATCTACAACGCCACCGGCAAGCGGGTGCGCGATCTGCCGATCACGCTGGACAAGGTGATGACGGCCTGAACCGTCGTCAGTCGCTCAGCGGATCGCTGCCGGCGAAGTCGGTGTCGTTGGCGCCGTGCACCGGCACGTCGGCTTCGACCGGCCCGGCAAGTTGCGGACGGCGGGCGAGATAGGTCCGCGCCGTGCTGTACTCGGACCCCATGCGCAGGTCGACCGACGGGTCGTCCTGCGGGCTGCCGTCCCGTCGATTCGGCTGGTGGGTCGCTGGCGTCATCGCGATTCTCCCGATGGATGAATCTGGGAGCGCGTGCTCCCGTGGTGTAGCAAGTTAGGACGGTCCGCCGGCCGGGGATATCGGCCCAACACCGAACAGCGGTCGGCCGGCAAGCGCCAGGCGACACATCGTGGACTTGTCCGACAGGTCTTTCGGCGCGGCGATCGACCGGCCGACGCGAGAATTCGAGACGATGTGTCGGCGCGACGTGCGCGCAGTCCACCAATCTACGGGAGTTGCCATGACCAGTACCCTGGACCTGACCGGCGAAGAAGCTCCGGTCGTCGACGCCGGACACGGCACTGCCGCGCTCGGCCCGAGCGACAGTTCCGACAGCGGCAGCGACGTGATGGGCGGACCCGGCATGGACGAGGGGCTGTCGGACGAGCAGGCGCGCGAGATGCCGATGGCGACGACGCAAAGCGCGGGCCGCGACCTGGGCGATCTCGATCTCGATTCGGACAGCGATCGCGCCGGGACCGGCGAACGCGGCTCGTCGGGACTGGAGTCGACGCCGACGGATCAGCAGTTGACGATCGATCCGGGAATGGAAGCGGGCAGCGCCGAGCTCGACGACCCCGACGTGCTCGACGTGTCGTCGATCAAGGACGACACCGAGGTCGACGCCGCCGATGCGGAAGCCGATGCCGACGCCGATGCCGAACAGGACGAGAGCGAGGCGGATGTCGCCGACGGCGCGACCTGACGTTGCCTTACTACCGGCGCATGGCGGCCGCCCGGACGCCCGGACGCCGCCTGAACGCGGGTCACGAGACCGGCGTGCGCCGGTCGCCGGCGGCGGTCGCCGCGACCGACTCACCGCAGGCGAACGGCGAGAGAGCGGGTCGTCAGTCGAAGGTCGACCGCTCTAGCACGATGCGCTGCAGCGGATCGGTACTGCGGCTCAGCCGCTCGGCCACCGAGTGGATCCGCTTCAGGTGCGCGTTGTAGGTCTCGATCGCGGCGGTCTCGTCGAGGCCCGTGGCGCCGGCCAGGTGTTCCAGGGCCTCGCGGGTCAGCCGGAAGTGGTACTCGTGCCCGTGGAATTCGTGGCCGAAATCGATCCCGCCCTGTTCGTCGTGTTGCATCGTCGTCTCTCCGGATGATGTGACCGCGGTCACCGTGCGGGCAGGATGGTCCCACGGCATTCGCCGAAGCCGATGCGTCGCACGCCGGCACGCGTTCCCGTGCCCTCGCACCACGCGCGGAACACGACGGTATCGCCGTCTTCGAGAAACGTCCGCGTCTCGCCGTTGATCAGCGTGAACGGCTTCTTGCCGCCTTCGACGAGCTCGATGAGTGCGCCGGCTTCGGTGGCTGTCGGACCGGAAGCCGTGCCGCTGCCGAACAGGTCTCCCGGCATCAACCGGCAACCGTTGACCGTGTGGTGCGCCACCATCTGCCCGACGGTCCAGTACGAATGGCGAAAGCTGGTCCGCGTCAGCGGCATGGCCGGCTGGTTCGCCGCGTCGGACTTCGACGTCGACAGGCTGGCCTCGAGCTGCACGTCGAACGCGCCTTCGCTCCACACCGTCGGCGCATCGAGATAGGGCAAGGGCTGCGGATCGTCGGCCGGTCGGGTCCACGCGGTCCGAAACGGCGCCAGCGCGTCCATCGTGACGATCCACGGCGAGATCGTCGACGCGAAGTTCTTGGCGAGGAAGGGGCCGAGCGGCTGGTATTCCCAGGCCTGGATGTCGCGCGCCGACCAGTCGTTGAGCAGGCACAGGCCGAACACGTGCTCGTCGGCCGAGGCGATCGGGATCGGCCCGTCGTTGCCGGTGCCGATGAAGATGCCCACTTCGAACTCGTAGTCCAGGCGCTTGCTGGGACCGAAGGCCGGCACGCTCGCGCCGGGCGGCAGGGTCTGGCCCACCGGCCGATGGAAACGCTCGCCGCTGACGCCGATCGTCGACGAGCGACCGTGATAGCCGATCGGGATCCACTTGTAGTTCGGCATCAACGGTGCATCGGGACGAAACAGCTTGCCGATGTTGGTCGCGTGATACACCGACGCGTAGAAGTCGGTGTAGTCGCCGATGCGGGCCGGCAGCGCGTGCTCGATGTCGCTCTGCTCGTACAGGCAGGCGGTGAGGTCGCCCTGCGCGTCGGCGCCGCTCCGCAAGGCACGCGACAACTCGAGACGCAACGCCGACCAGGTGGCCGGGCCGCGCGCCATCAAGCCGTTGAGCGTGCTCGCCTCGACGTCGCCGAGCGCCGCCGCGACAGCCGCGCCGATCGCGCCCCGCGTCTTCGCTACCGCCGCCAGGTCGAGCACGCGGTCGCCGATCGCGACGCCGATGCGGAAGGCTTCGCCGCCGCGCTTGCGACGGAACACCCCGAACGGCAGGTTCTGGATCGGGAAGTCGCCGTCGGCGGCGTTGGCCGACTGAACCCAGCTCTGCAGGGACGGGTCGTGGGTTTCGTCGAGCGTCGTCATCGCGCGGGTCCGGGGTTCATGGCGATGACCTGAAGCGGTTCTCCAGGCCCTGCCAGCATTCGAAGTATTCGGCCTGCAACTGCGACGTCTCGAGCGCGAAGCGCGTCGGATGCAGGATGGCCGGCGTCTCGAACATGAACGCCATCGTGTCGCGCAGGTAGTCGGCCTTCGTCGTGTCGGCCGACGACGCCTTGTCGAACGTGCCGGCGTCGGGACCGTGCCCGGACATGCAGTTGTGCAGCGACGCGCCGCCCGGCACGAACCCCTCGGCCTTCGCGTCGTACGCGCCGGCGATCAGGCCCATGAACTCGCTGGCGAAGTTGCGATGGAACCAGGGCGGCCGGAACGTGTCTTCGGCGATCAGCACGCGCGGCGGAAAGATCACGAAGTCCAGCGTGTCGACGCCCGGCGCATCGCTCGGCGACTGCAGCACGAGGTAGATCGACGGGTCGGGATGGTCGAAGCTCACGGAGCCGATCGTGTTGAAGCGGCGCAGGTCGTACTTGTACGGCGCGTAGTTGCCGTGCCATGCGACGACGTCGAGCGGCGAATGGTCGATCTCGGCGGACCACAGCCGGCCGCCGAACTTGGCGACGAGTTCGAACGCGCCGTCGACGTCCTCGTAGCGGGCGTGCGGCGTCAGGAAGTCGCGCGGGTTGGCGAGGCCGTTCGAGCCGATCACGCCCAGGTCGGGCAGTTGCAGCAGTGCACGATAGTTCTCACACACGTAGCCGCGGGCCCCCTCTTCCTCGCCGTCGCCGAGCAGTTCGACGCGGAAGCGACAGCCGCGCGGAATCACCGCGATCTCCTGCGGTTCGACGTCGAGCGTGCCGAGCTCGGTCGCGAGGCGCAGCGCGCCCTGCTGCGGCACGATCAGCAGCTCGCCGTCGGCGTCGTAGAAGAAGCGCCCTTCCATCGACCGGTTGGCGACGTAGAGATGGATGCCGCAACCGTCGTTGCCCGCCACCGTGACCAGCCCCTGGACGAAGTCGGTGGGCGCGGTCGGCAGCGGCAACGGGTCCCAGCGCAACTGGTTGGGCGGCGTCGCGACCTCGTCGAAGCGGCTGCGGATGCCACCGCCGTCGATCTCGACGAACGGACGATGCACGGCCGCCGGCCGGATGCGATACAGCCACGAGCGGCGGTTGTGCGCCCGCGGCGCCGTGAAGGCCGTGCCGGTGAACTGCTCGGCATACAGGCCGTGCGCCACGCGCTGCGGCGAGTTGCGGCCGATCGGCAGGGCGCCGGCCACGGCCTCGGTGGCGAACTCGTTGCCGAAGCCGGACTGGTAGGTCAGCTGCGACGTGATCGAGGCGGCGTGCAATACGGTGGCTGTCATGGGCGCTCGGGTTCCTGGATGCGGTCGGACGCGGCGATCCCGGCACGGGCGCGTCGCATCGCGTCGCGCAGCACGTCGAGGTCGCCGACGTGATTGGCCAGCAGCAGGATCAGCTTGCAGTTGACGAGCTGGCTCTGTTCGAGCGTCAGGTCGCGATGCGTGTCGATCAGCGACTCGTAGAAGTCGTCGGGTCGGTCGAGATTGGATTCGATTTCGAGCGCGTTCATGGATTCGGCTGGTCTCGCGCGGTGGCTCGCGCGACCGCCGCGCGGACATCGTCGGGTCGCCAGCGGCGCCAGCGCGCGCAGACGTGCTGGTCGGGGCGGATCAGATAGGCGGTGCCCGGCGTCGCATCGTACCGCCTGGCGACGACGCCCTTTTCGTCGTGCACGACCTCCGCCGTCCCGCGCGTGGGCACCGACGACACGACGACGACGCGCAGCGGGATCGGGCCGCAGTCGACCGGCGCCACGGGCCCGTCGCCGAAGACCATCAGCGTGAAGTCCTCGCGCAGGCGATCGAGCAGCCATGCGGGCCGATCGGCGACGCGCACCGGCGCATCGACGCAGGTCGCGCCCGGCACCATGGCGCCGTCGAAGGCGTCGACGTCCGGCGTGTTCAGCGCCGATGAAGCGTGCGTCGACGGCACCGAAAGCCGCCCGCTGTTGACCAGCCGACGCGCGAACGGATGCTCGTCGGCGAGCGCCAGCACCGCGTCGCGGAAGGTGCGCGAGATCGCGCTCTTCGGCGTGATGAAATCGGTCGAGCGGGTCGAGTTGCGGATGTTCTCGTCGGCCGCTTCTATCCGCTCCGCGTCGTAGCTGTCGAGCAGCCGGTCGGGTGCCCGCCCCTGCAGCACCAGCCGCATCTTCCACGCGAGATTGTCGGCGTCCTGCACGCCCGAGTTGGCGCCCCGTGCCCCGAACGGCGAGACGCCGTGCGCCGCGTCGCCGGCGAACAGCACGCGGCCGTGGCGAAAGCGCGCCATCCGCGTGCAGGCGAAGGTGTAGACGCTCATCCACTCGAACGTGAAGGCGTCGTCGGCATCGCTGTCCTTGCCGTCGTGCGTGCCGCTGTCCTTGCCGTCGTGCGCGCCGTCATCGGCCCGCGTCGCATGCGCGAGCAACGCGCGAACGCGGGCCGCGACCCGCTCGGGCTCGCGTTCGACGACCGGATCGGCATCCCAGCCGAGCTGGAAGTCGATGCGCCACACGTCGTCGGGTTGCCGATGCAGCAGCACCGATTGGCCGCGATGGAACGGCGGGTCGAACCAGAACCAGCGCTCGGCCGCGAAGCGCGCCGCGGTCGCGGGCGCCATCTTCACGTCGGCGATCAGGAAGCGATCGCGAAACGAATGACCCGTGCTGGACAGGCCCATCAGTCCGCGCAGCGGCGAGCGCGAGCCGTCGCACGCGACCACGTAGTCGCAGGCGATGGCGTACGAGCCGTCCGGCGTGTCGACGGTGAGGGTCGCGTGCGTGTCGTCCTGCATCAGTCCGACGACGCGGTTCTTCCAGCGCAGCTCGATGTTCGGCTCGCGTGCGGCCCGCTCGAACAGGTAGCCCTCGACGTAGTACTGCTGCAGGTTGACGAAGGCGGGCCGCCGGTGACCCGGCTCGTCGAGCAGGTCGAAACGGTAGACCTGCGCGTCGCGGAAGAACACCTTGCCGACGTTCCACGACACGCCCTTGTCGACCATGCGATCGCCGACGCCCAGGCGGTCCCAGATCTCGAGCGTGCGCTTGGCGAAGCAGATCGCTCGCGACCCGGTCGACAGCGTGTCGTCGTCGTCGAGCACCACGACCGGGACGCCCTGTTGCGCGAGGTCGAGCGCACAGGTCAATCCCACCGGGCCGGCGCCGACGATCACGACCGGGCGGCGGGCGCCGTCGCCGTCCTGATCGGCGGAACGACGGTAGGCGAACGACAGGCTCTGGTAGTCGAGCGGCATGGACGGTGCGGACGCCGCGGTGGACGACGCGAATCGGGCGACCGGAGGCCGGTCGTGCTCAGCCTTCCAGCGCCTCCCACATGGCCTGGTCGCGTTCGGCGGTCCAGACCCGGGGATCGGGGTACTGCGTCGCGAGGTCGTAGGCCCGGGTCACGTCGAACGGCATGCAGTGGTCGAAGATCACCCAGTGGCCGTACTTCGGCGCGAGCTTCGCGTAGGTTTCCCGGTAGGTCGCGCCGAGGTCCTTGCCGCTCCGTGCGGCGCTCTTCACCGCGTCGTACAGCTCGCAGACGAAGGCCCGCGTGCCGGCCAGCCCGTCGGCCACCTCGGCCGGCGTCTTCAGCGCCACGCCTCGTCCGGGAACGAGCTGCGACGGCTTCAGGGCCGCGACCGCGTCGAGCGTCGACGGCCAGTCCTCGAAGTAGCTGTCGCCCGCGTACGGCGTGGCGCCGAACTCGACCAGGTCCCCCGACAGCAGCGTGCGGTCCTCGGGCAGCCAGACCACCGTGTCGCCCTTGGTGTGGCCGCGGCCGAGCTGCATCAGCTTGACCTCGAGCTTGCCGAGCCACAGCGTCATCGTGCCCTGGAACGTCATCGTGGGCCAGGTCAGGCCCGGCACGCTCTCGACCGACCGGAACAAGCGCGGGAAGCGGCCGATCTCGCTCGCCATGTCGGCCTCGCCGCGCTCGACGATGAGGTCGTAGGTGTCCTGGCTCGCGATCACCTCGGATGCGCCGTACGCCGACGCGCCGAGCACGCGCACCGCGTGGTAGTGGGTCAGCACGACGTACTTGATCGGCTTGTCGGTGACCGTGCGGATGCGACGGATGACGTCGGCCGCCATCACCGGCGTGGCCTGCGTGTCGGCCACCAGCACCGCGTCGTCGCCGATCACGATGCCGGTGTTGGGATCGCCCTCGGCGGTGTACGCCCAGGCATGCTCGGACAACTGTTCGAAGGTGACTTGCTTTTCCTCGAGGTCGGCCTGCGAGGCGAAGGTCTTGGTGCTGGTCATCGTCATCTCCGGTGCCCTTCCCGATCGTTCCGGAGCCGTTGTCCGGCCGCACATCGTATGCGATGATTGGTATCGGGTCAACGCATTGTCTTTAGGACAATCGTCGACCCGCTACCTTCACCGAACGATCCGCTCGCTGCCCGACTTCCGTCGGACTCGCCATGACCAAGCTGCAACGCGGCATCCAGTCGATCGAGGTGGGCGGCCAGCTGCTGCTGGCCCTGGTCGCGCGCGGTCGCGCCATGGCGCTCGGCGAACTGGCGCGCGACGGCGGCATGGACGCGTCGAAGGCCCACCGGTACCTGGTGAGCTTCGGCAAGCTGGGACTGGTCAGCCAGGATCCCCGCTCGGGCAGCTACGACCTGGGTCCGATGGCGACGCAGCTCGGCCTGGCCGCCCTGCAACGCCTCGATCCGCTACGCGAGGCGACGCGCGCCGCCGAGACGCTGGTGGCGCGCATCGGCCACACGGTCGCGATCGCGGCGCACGGGCCGCTCGGCCCGACCGTCGTGCGCATCGAGGAGTCGATCCACGCGCTGCACGTCAACATGCGGACCGGCACCGTGATGTCGTTGCTGAACACGGCGACCGGTCTCGTCTTCGCGGCCCACCTGCCGGACGGGGTCGTCGCCGGCATGCTCGAGCAGGAAACGCTGCGGCTCTACGGCGCCGACCCGGTGACGCGGCCGTCCGCGGCATCGCGGGCGAAGCTGTTCGACGACGTGCGTCGTCGCGGGCTCGCCCGTGCGGTCGGCAAGCCGATTCCCGGCATCAACGCGCTCAGCGCGCCGGTGTTCGATCTCGACGGGCGCATCGTGCTCGCGATCACGGCGCTCGGACCGTCGGGCACGTTCGACGCGCACTGGGACGGCGAACTGGCCCGCGCCATCGCCGCGTGCGCGGCGACGCTGTCCCGCCGCCTGGGCGGCCTGCTGCGCGACTAGATGTGATGTTGCAACAGGTTGTCCATCCGGAAGGTTCTGGGAGACTGGAGTTCTCGACGCCCCAGCGACCTCAGGAGACCGACCGGATGAACAGCCACAAGAATGCCAGAACGACTTATGAAGGACGCAAGCTGATCGAGCGGATCGCAGTCGTGGGCGTCAGCGCGGCTGCGCAAGCGGCCGGCATCAGCGTTCGCACGGCGCGCAAGTGGAAGCTGCGCTTCGAGGTCGGTGGCGACGCTGGCTTGTTCGACGCGAGTTCCAGACCACACCGAACGCGCACGACGCTGAACGACGACTTGCTGGCGCACATCGCTCGACTGCGACGTGATCGCAAGCCGATGCGTGTCATTGCCCGGGTCGTTGGTCGCAGCGTTGCGACCGTCAGCCGGGCGCTCAAGCGCTTACGCCTATCAAGCCTCAAAACGCTCGATCTGCGAGCCAACATCGTTCGCTACGAGCACGCCGCGCCAGGCGAGCCGCTGCACATCGACACCAAGAAGCTGGGCCGTATCGCTCGGCCGAGCCATCGCGTCACCGGCGATCGACACGCCACGGTCGACGGTGCCGGGTGGGAGTTCGTCCACGTCGCCATCGACGATCACTCGCGCGACGGATTCATGCAGATCCATGTCGATGAACGCAAGGACTCGGCCGTCGCATTCCCGCAAAACGCCGTTGCTCACTACGCGGCCCTCGGTGTGCGCATCGACCGCCTGCTGACCGACAACGGTTCGGCCTACCGATCAAGGATGTTCGCCGAGACCTGCCAGGCGCTCGGCATCAAGCACAGCTTCACGCGACCCTACCGGCCACAAACCAACGGCAAGGCCGAGCGCTTCATCCAGACCTGCCTGCGCGAATGGGCCTACGTGCGCAGCTACGACAACAGCGCCGAACGCATCGCGCTACTTCCAACGTTCCTCAACTTTTACAACGCCAGACGACCGCACTCCGCGCTCGGCCATTTGCCGCCAGCCTCTCGCCTCGGCGGGAACAACCTGTTGCAACTCAACAACTAGACCGCTTGCAGCCGGGTGAAGCGGAACGTGCCGCGTCTTCCCGCCCTTGAGCGATCGCGCGCCGAAGCAGGCTCGTGATGAAGCCGCCGAACGAATGGCCTGCGGCTGCGATGCGGTTGCGGTTCAATCGACCATTTCGTCCCGGCAGCGACCCTTCGATGAGGTCCAACTCATCGAGAACACGTTTGATGTCATCGAGGCGAAACTTCCAGAAGTCCGGCGCGCGAGGGTCGTCGGGAGCGAGGACCAGCCTCTTCGCGTCGAGATGCGTCGGCTGGATCACGGCGAGGCCATGCGCGGTCCGATAATCCACCAACGGCGCGTATCCGTCCATGGAGGAGCCGACGCCGTGCGAGACGATGACCGGCAGGTCGCTCCCGACCGCCGGAGCGGAGATGCGGACCTGGAGATCGTCCCCGCGGCCGTGCGCCGAGAGGATGACCGAGCGGGCGGACAGGCGACAGTAGACGCCGCAATCGTCGCCTCGCGCTTGGGGTGTTCCGACTTGCTCATTGGTTCGCTCCTTATCGCTCGGGCGGATCCGCATTTGCTGGTGAAGCACGGTTACGCAGCGCGGCAGACTTGTGATCTGCAACTATCGTCGCGCGAGTGTGCTTCAATTTAGACCTTCCTCGGCGAGAGCCTTCTGGACGGAGGGCATCTTGCTCATGCGGACGAAAAAGGCGCGGAGCCGCGCCGGCAACTCAATCCCGCTGACGGGTGCCGACCGCAAGCACCAGAACAGGTACGGGTCTGCGATCGTCATGTGCTCGCCTAATAGGAAAGGCCGATCCCCGAGTTGGTCATCGAGCGACGCAAAGTGCTTCACGAGCGCCGTCCGCGCCCGTTCCTTCTCCCCGGTAGGCAGGTTCTTGAAGAAGGGCACGAGATTACCGTGGATCGCGCTGGACATGAACGAGATCGCCTCCAGCGCGCGCCAGGGCGTCATCCCGCCCTCAGTGAAGAGGTTGTCGCTGCGTTGGGCGATGTAGGCGAGGATGGCGAGGTTCTCGGTCAGCACGGTGCCATCGTCGAGCTCCAGCGCGGGCACATAGCCGCGCGGGTTGACCGTCAGGTAATCGCGTCCATCTTCGGTCCGCTTGGCGCGGTCGATGCCGATGAGGCTGTACGGAACCCCCGCCTCGTTCAGCGCGATATGATCGGCCAAGCTACACGCGCCCGGAGCGTAATACAGGTTCATGAATGTTTCCGTTGCGCTGGTCAGGAAATTGACCAGCGCTGAATATAAGATTTAAAGCCGCTTGGCCATAACGCATCTTTTCAGGACTAGGTCACGTGGATGTACCCACCGCGGCTCACGGAAGGGTCGACTGCCGGGGCGTCAGCGACATTCTCGGCCAGGTTGGCGACAAGTGGACCGTGCAGGTCGTGGTAACGCTCTGCGAGCGGCCACGGCGCTTCAATGATCTTAAGCGCCACGTGGCTGGCATCTCGCAACAGATGCTGACGAGGACGCTCAAGGCCCTCGAACGGGACGGCATGGTCGAGCGGACAGTGCGCCCCAGTACGCCGCCACAGGTCGACTACGCCCTGACTGCGCTCGGGCAGTCGCTTTCGGAAGCGGTGCGGCAGTTGGCCGACTGGGCGGCTGAGCACCATGCCGCCATTCGTGAAAATCGGCGTCTTCAGGAAGGCAATCCTGTCGGGTGACGACCAGTCCGGCTAGCCGCTTCCAACAACCGATCCATGCGAAAGGGCAGTTCGGTGGGGCCGCTGACCGTCGTCTCGACCCACCACGATCGATCAGCCCGGCGGCGCGAGCCGAACCGAGTTCAAGGCTCTCTTGGACCAATTCGATCAGACGACGGTCCCGCTGGCAGCGTGAGCCGCGAGCGGCAGCTCGGGTACGACATCGTCGTCATCTAAGCCGTAGATGGCACGGACGCCTGCGATGAACTCGGTTTCCCCCATGCTCGGGTGGCGGACCGTCATCACTGGAACGTCGATGCCTCTCAAGGTGAGAGCGGCGTCGCGGCCGATCGCGACAATGCGGCTCGGCGCAATCATGTCGATGAGGACGGTTAGGAATGGCCAGGTCGCCTCGCGCTCAGCGCGGGTGTGACAACGGTTCGAGAGTGGATCGTCCGCCTCGTGCGGGTGTAGTGGAAAGACGTTCCACAGGACCACGGGCGCTCCGACGCGTGGGAGCACACGCCAGACGACGGCGGCAGTGTGTTCTGCGACTACCGGGCCGTGGGTCGCACGTTGGAGGTCGATGCCACCGAGAGGCGAGCCGGCTGAGGTCAGATGCACCTCATCGGTCAGCGGAACGCCCGTGCGCCGGCCGCCGCGATAGCGTAGGTCGCGAGCGATCCGGATCGTGTTTCAGAGTTTGCCGTGCTCGGCAAACGAATAGGTGCTGCCGACCGTCACGATGACGTGGTCCAGGACCCGCACATCGATGAGCCCGAGCGCCGCCGTCAGATTGGTCGTCAGCACCTCGTCGGCCCGCGATGGCTCACCGACGCCGGACGGATGGCTGTGCGACAGGATCACAGCGGCCGCGTTGTGATGCAGCGCCGCCTTGACGATCTCGCGGGTAGACGCTCGTCTGCGTCAGCGTCCCGCGGAACATCGATTCGACAGCCAGCACGCGGTGCTGCGCGTCGAGCCTTAGGCAGTGGAACTCCTCGTGCTCCAAATGCCCGAGCCGCATCTGCAGCAGTTGTCGAGCCGACGCCGGGGAGTCGATCGCTTCCCGCTGGCGGTTGTACATCGCCCGCGTCTCCATGATCCGCGCCGCCTTTTCGAGCACGGCGTTCCTTAACTTTTACAACGCCAGACGACCGCACTCCGCGCTCGGCCATTTGCCGCCAGCTTCTCGCCTCGGCGGGAACAAACTATTGCAACTCAACAACTAGACCTTGACGCGCGACGGTTGCGGGATCAGCGGCAACGGGGCCGGCCCGCGCTCCGCCGCGACCGTGAGCGTGTCGAGCAGGCGCTGGTGCGCGACATCGAATTCCTCCATCAGCGCACGAAGCGATTCGGTCGTCGGTTCGCCCTTGCACAGGCTCTCGGCCACCCGCAACACGCGGATGCGCGCGGCACCGTGCCCGCGGATCGCAAAGCGCAACAAGTCGTAGGCATCGGCCACGATGAGTCCTCCAGCATTCGATCCGATAGATACGCCGGGACGCGCGTTGCAGTTTCATTCGCGGCGGTCGGCGTCGCTGCCGCCTGCCCGCCGGCGCGCGAAACCGCCGCGGCGAGCCGGAACGAGCGGATCGATCGGGTGTCGCTGCCTTGCCGCGACAAAGGCGTTCCACGACGACAGCCGGCTGCCCTGGGCTCTCGGGTCGGCGCTTTCGCGGCCCCGACGGCGATCTCCACCAGCATCGGACCGCAGGCATCGGTGCCGACGCGATGCCGATTCCGCACCGCGGTGTGCTTCGTCGCGTCAGGCGCGTTCGTGGTCGCGCCGGACCGGTGGCCGATCCGCTGCGGCCGTCGCCCGCATGGGGATGTTCCGGGTGCTCTCCGGCCTCGCGAACGGTACCTCCCGGGTGTGTCACTGCCGTGCGCTCGAGCTCTCCGACGCGTCGCAAGTCGCTCCGATCGACGAGCTCGGCGTGCTGCTGGTCGCCGTCTTCGCGGTCGCGTTGCTCGGTGGACGCCCGGCGCCGCAGCGATCGATCGGCATCGTGCTGATCGACGTCGGTGCGCTCGTCATCGCGTCGAAGCGACGCGCAAGCGCTCCGGTCCGGCCGCCTCGCCGGCGACCGAACGCTACTGCCGGAGCACGTAGTCCGCGAGCGCCCGCGCGTCGACGGCGCTCAAGTCGGGGAACGGCGGCATCGGTACTGCGCCCCACCGGCCGACACCGCCCCGGCCGATGCTGGCGGCGACCTGCGCGAGGGCTTCCGGATCGGTCCGGTACTTCGCCGCTACCGCGTGGTACGCGGGCCCGACCACGGTCCTGTCGACGGCGTGACAGGCGAGGCAGCCGTTGGCTGCCAGCAAGCCGTCGACGCCGGTCTTCGCCGCGGCACCGTCGCTCGAGGCGGCGGCGGCTTGCGGCGCGATCGAAGCGACGGCGGGGCGCAAGGCCCGCTCGGCTTCGCTCACCGTCGTCGCGTCGCCGTAGGTCGAGGCCAGGTACACGCCGAGCAGCCTGACCTCCTCGTCGCTGATCGGCGCGCCGTACGCGCGTTGCATCTTGACCATCTCCGCGGTCCACTGCGCGAGCTTCATGCCGGGCGGCTGGTAGTCCACGTAGTCGGCCGAGTGGCACACGCCGCATTTCTGCGCCGCGATCGCATAGCCGGCCAGCGGCGACGGCCGCAGTTGCGCGGTCTCCACGGGCAGCTGCAGTGGCGGCGCCGCCCGGAGCAGAGCCGCCGGCATCAGGAGCACTACGGCCGCCATCGCGGCCAGGGAACGCGAGGTCATGGCATCGTCCTCAGGCGACCGTCACGCGGGTCGACTCGACCACGTGGCGGCGATAGCCGGCGGGGTTCCAGTCGGCGGTCGCCGGCTGCGTCTCGCCGGCGTTGCTGGTCGCGCGGACCATCAGCGTGGCCGCGCCGGCCGCTTCGAACGCGACCGGCAGGCGCCACTCGCGAAACGACCAGCGGCCGAGGTCCGCGCCGAGCGTGGCGTCCTGCCAGCGCTGGCCACCGTCCACGGATACCTCGACCTGGCGAATGCCGCTGCCGCCGTCGAACGCGATGCCCTTGAGGGCGGTACGCCGCTGCACCGAGCCGCCGTTCGTCACGCTGGTGATGAAGCTGCGGGTGGGCAGGGTCGAGATCGGTCGGGTCTTCGCGGCGGCGGTGCCGGGCGCGACGCACTGGCAGTCGTTGTCGGGCACCCGGTAGCCGGTCGTCATGAAGAAAGCGTCCTTGCCTTCGAACGCGTGATCGATGACTTCGATCTCGGACAGGTGCTTGACCCAGTACGTCCCGAAGTAGCCGGGCACGATCAGCTTGAGCGGATAGCCGTTCAGCATCGGCAGGTCCTCGCCGTTCATGCTCCACGCGAGCAACGGCTCGCCGCTCAGCGCGTGTTCGATGTCGAGGGCCTTGCGGAAGTCGGGCGTGCTGTCGAGGACCGGCTGGTCCAGCCCGTCGAACGTCACCTGCCGCGCGCCGGCTCGCACGCCGGCTCTCTCGAGCACGGCCTTCAACGGCACGCCGATCCAGCGCGCGTTGCCCATCGCGCCGTTGGCCAGCTGCGCGCCGAACACGCGCGGCGCGAAGAAGCCGCGGCTGTTGCCGGAGCACTGGTTCACCGCGATCACTTCGACCGGTGCCGCGAGGCCCTTGAGTTCCGCGAGCGACAGCGACAGCGGCCGATCGACCACGCCCTTCACGGTCAGTCGATAGGTGGCGAGGTCGACGGCGAGCGGGACGCTGGCGAGGTGATAGCGCACGAAGAACGCGTCGTTCGCGGTGATCGGGCCTTCGTCGAAGTAGGCGAACGGCGTCTCCAGGTGCGGCGGCCGCGTGTGGACGCGGATCATCGGTCGTTTCTGCGGGTACGAGACCAGCGGCCGCGGACCGTTGGCGAAGCTCACGCCTTCGCCGCCGTCGACCATCTGCGCGGCGAGCGAGGTAACCGGGCCGGCGGTCAGTGCCAGTAGACCGGCCCCGCCGAGCAGTCGTCGCCGTTGCGGGTCGACGCGCGGTGGCGCCCGGCGCCCGTTCGATTCGTTCTTCATCTCGTCTCCTCGTCGTGTCGCCATCATGCGCCGCGTCGAATCGCGGGCGATGGGGCGGCGCTGCCGGACCGCGAAGATCGCCAGATCCGTCGTCTTCGCACGACACTCAGGCCAACAGCGTCGTGACCGCCAGGTTGATGCCGAAGCCGCCGACGACCAGCCACGCGAACAGCGACGCCGCCAGCACCAGCGGCCTGGCACCGGCCGTGCGGATCGCCGAGACGTGGGTCGAGAGCCCCAGCGCGGCCATGGCCATCGCCAGCAGGAAGGTGTCGAGCGCGATCGCGTCGTCGACCAGCGCGGGCGGCAGCCAATGCAGCGAATTGACGCCCGCGACCGCGACGAAGACCAGCGCGAACCACGGGACGACGATGCGGCCGGGCGCGGCCGCCCCGCTCGCGACGCCGCCGGCGAGCGGATGTCGCGCCAGCCACGCGGACAGCGCGATCAGGAACGGCGACAGCATCATCACCCGCACCATCTTCGCGATCACCGCGGTGTTCGCCGCGTCGCCGCCGACCGCACGGGCCGCGGCGACGACCTGCGCCACTTCGTGGATGGTCGATCCGGCGTACAGCCCGTAGAGGCGCGGCGACAGGTGCGGCCCGCCGTGCTCGCCGACCAGGCGGAACAGCGCCGGGTAGAGAAAGATCGCGACCGTGCCGAAGACCACGACGGTCGAGACGGCGACGGCCACCTGTTCGGCGCGACCTTCGACGACCGGCTCGGTCGCCATGACCGCCGCCGCGCCGCAGATCGAGCTGCCCGCGCCGATCAGCATCGCCGTGCGCCGGTCGAGCCCCAGGACGCGGGTGCCGAGCCAGCACGACCATGCGAAGGTGCTCGACAGCACCAGCGCGTCGACGACGACGCCGGCCAGGCCGACGTGGCCGATGTCCTGGAAGGTCAGGCGCAGACCATAGAGCACGATGCCGAGGCGCAACAGGGTCTGCTTCGAAAACGTCACGCCGGCCGCGGCGGCGGCGGCGGCGCGCGCCGGGACCGTGTTGCCAACGACGATGCCGAGCACGATCGCCAGGGTCAGCGCGCCGATGCCGTGCCGTTGCAGCCAGTCGATCCGCATCGCCGCCGTCAGCGCCACGGCGGCGAGCGCCGCCACGAGAAGGAGTCCCGGCAACGGACCGGTGACCCGTGTGCCGACCGGGTGGGGTGGACGGCGAAGCCGCACGCCTCGGACGGACGAAGCGCGGCGCTGCAATGCGGACGACAAGGACATGGCGACCTGCCGGAAAAGGAAAGAAGTACTGTGCGGGCCCGTCGTCCATCCGTAAAATGGTTTGATCCTCTATCATCGATCGACTCGACCGATCGATTCCATGCGCTTCTCGCTTCGCCAGATCGACATCTTCGTCACCGTCGCCGATCGTGGGACCACGAGCGCCGCCGGCACGGCGATCGCGTTGTCGCAGTCGGCCGTCAGCGGGGCGATCGCCGAGCTCGAGGGGTCGCTGGGGTGCCGGCTCTTCGACCGCGTCGGCAAGCGGCTGGTCCTGAACGACGTCGGGCGCGCGCTGCTGCCCGAAGCGCGTCTGCTGCTCGATCACGCGCGGCAACTCGAGGCCCGTTTCGGCGCGGTCGCGATGGGCGCCGGCGCCGGCCCGCCGGTCCGTCTGCGGCTCGGCGCGAGCACCACGATCGGCAACTACCTGCTGCCGGAGCTGATCGCCGCTTTCTGCGCCGACGCCCCGGGGTCGCGGATGGACGTGACGATCGGCAACACGCGCGACATCGCCGCGGCCGCGATGCGGCTGGACGTCGATCTGGGCTTCGTCGAAGGGCCGGTCCACGAGCGCGACCTCGAGGTGTTGCCGTGGATCGACGACGAGCTGGTCGTGGTCGCCGCGGCCCTGCATCCGCTGGCGATCGCCGGTCGTCGCGTCGCGCTGGCGCAGTTGCGAAAGGCGCAGTGGTTGCAGCGCGAGCCGGGCTCCGGCACGCGCGAAGCGGTCGAGCAGGCGCTGCTGCCGCCGCTGCAGGCACTGAACGGCGGCATGGCCTTCGGCAGCACCGAGGCCATCAAGCAGGCCACGGCGGCCGGGCTCGGCCTCGCGTGCCTGTCGCGCTACGCGGTCCGCGACCTGATCGCGCTCGGACGTCTGGTGGAACTCGACACCACGCTCCCGCGCCTGAAGCGTCCCTTCCATTTGATCCGCCATCGGCAGAAGCACACTTCGCCGACGATCGACCGGTTCGTCGCGCATTGCTTCGCGTGAGCGGACGGGACGACCGCGTGCCGGGCGCGGTGCGCGGCGTCGTGTCGAAGCGCGACGACCCTGCGGCGGGCAGCGGCTAGCGGCAGCGACGTTTCGTCGCGGGCGCAGTTGCGACGACGCGACCGCTCGCGGTCTTCCAGCGCTCGCGATGATGCGAAAAAGCGTCGCGGAAATTTGCGCACGGTTCGTTCGCGGCGCGATCGGGTAAGCCCTGCTTGCCCGGTCGCCCCGATTCGTCCACTGTCGAGCCGCTTCGCGATCGGTCGCGATCCGAGCCGTCCGGCGGGCCGGTCGTCGGGACGCAGCGGCCCCGTCGATCGCACGAGGCGCCCCACATCGAACGGAGCGGCGATGCCCCACCCCCTGAAGGATCTTCTCGCGCGCGGAGCCGACGAGGCGCCGGCCCTGTCGGCCCCGTCGCGCGCGCCGTTGTCCTTCGGCGCCCTCCGCATCCTGATCGACGCGACGCTGGCGACGCTCAACGGGCTCGGCATCGGTCGCAACGACCGCGTCGCGATCGTGCTGCCCAACGGACCCGAGATGGCGACCTGCTTCGTGGCCTGCGCGAGCGGCGTGGCCAGCGCCCCGCTCAATCCCGGCTACCGCGCCGACGAGTTCGAGTTCTACCTGTCCGACCTGGATGCGAAAGCCCTGATCGTCGACCAGGGCAGCGCGTCACCGGCCATCGACGTCGCCCGCAAGCTCGGCGTGCGCATCGTGGACCTGGTGCCGCAGGCCGACGCCGGGGCCGGCAGCTTCGTCCTGTCCCCCCGCGACGCCGCTGCGACGGCCACCGCCGCCGGCGGCCATGCCCAGCCCGACGACGTGTCGATGGTGCTGCACACGTCGGGCACCACGTCGCGTCCGAAGATCGTGCCGTTGTCGCAGGCCAATCTCGCCGCGTCGGCCGTGCACATCGGCCGCACGCTGCAGTTCACGGCCGACGATTGCGGCCTCAACATCATGCCGCTGTTCCACATCCACGGGCTGATCGCCGGTGTGCTGGCGCCGCTGGCCGCGGGCTCGCGAGTCTTCTGCACGCCGGGCTTCAACGCGCTCAAGTTCTTCGGCTGGATGGACGAGGCGCATCCGACCTGGTACACGGCCGTGCCGACGATGCACCAGACCATCGTGGCGCGAGGAACTAAGAACACCGACGTGATCGCCCGCCACCCGTTGCGCTTCATGCGCTCGTCGTCGTCTTCGATGCCGCCGCAGGTCATCCAGGAACTCGAGGCCCTCTTCCACGCGCCGTTGATCGAGTCGTACGGCATGACCGAGGCCGCGCACCAGATGGCCAGCAATCCGCTGCCGCCGGCGGTGCGAAAGCCCGGCACGGTGGGCGTCGCCGCGGGACCCGAGATCGCGATTCGCGACACGGCCAGCGGCGCGCTGTTGCCGCGCGGCGGCACCGGCGAGATCGTGATCCGCGGACCCAACGTCACGGCCGGCTACGAGAACAACCCGAAGGCCAACGACGAAGGCTTCGCCGACGGCTGGTTCCGCACCGGCGACCAGGGCGTGATGGACGACGACGGCTACCTGAGCATCACCGGCCGCCTGAAGGAGATCATCAATCGCGGCGGCGAGAAGGTCAGCCCGCGCGAGGTCGACGAGATCCTCATGGACCATCCGGCCGTGGCGCAGGTCGTCTGCTTCGGCATGCCGCACGACAAGCTCGGCGAGGAAGTGGCCGCGGTCGTCGTGTTGCGCGACGGGCAGGCCGTCTCCGAACGCGAGTTGCAGACCTTCGTCGCCGGCCGCGCGGCCGACTACAAGGTCCCGAAGAAGATCCTGTTCATGGACGAGATCCCGAAGGGCGCGACCGGCAAGCTGCAACGCATCGGGCTGGCGCAGAAGCTCGGCCTCGGCTGACCGACGCCGTCGAACGCGCGACGAGGAGACGAGCTTGCAGCTGTTCACCCACATCCTGGTGCCCACCGACGGCTCGACGCTGTCGCGCGCCGCCGCCGAACGCGCGATCGACCTGGGGTCGGCGATGCAGGCGCGCGTCACGTTCTTCCACGCGCGACCCGAGAAGCGGCAGAGCTTCTTCGGCGGCGAAGGCGGCGGGTACGTCGACCAGATGCCGCGCGAGGAGTTCGAGCGCCAGGCGCTGCAGCAGGCCGACGAATACCTCGACACGCTGGAGGCGCTGGCGCAGACGGCGCGCGTGACCAGCGCACGCGTGATCGGCGAGGCCGGCGCGCCGTACGAAGGGATCATCGCGGCCGCCACGACGCACGGTTGCGACCTGATCGTGATGGCGTCGCACGGCCGGCGCGGCATCAAGGCGCTGATCCTGGGCAGCGAGACGCAGAAGGTGCTGACCTATTCGAAGATTCCGGTGCTGGTGTATCGCTAGCGGCCTCGTGTCCCGGCCGCGTCGGTGACCGCGTTCTTGGCCCGGAGCGGCGCAACGCCTCGAGCCGCTCGGGCACCAGCGCAACGCCCCCGCATCACCGTTTCGCGCCCGACCCGCATCACAGCCGACCCCGGCAGGAGACTCCGATGACCGACTCGAACCCGATCCAAGCGACACCGTCCTCGGCGCCCAGCCGCCGTTGGGTCCAGTTGATCCTCGGCATCGTCTGCATGTCGATGATCGCCAACCTGCAGTACGGCTGGACGCTGTTCGTCAATCCGATCCAGGACAAGTACCACTGGAGCAAGGCCGCGATCCAGGTCGCCTTCACGATCTTCGTCGTCACCGAGACCTGGCTGGTGCCGATCGAAGGCTACCTGGTCGACCGTTTCGGCCCGCGGCCGGTGACGCTGGCCGGCGGCCTGCTGGTCGGCCTGTCGTGGGTCCTGAACGCCCATGCCGATTCGTTGACCATGCTGTACGTGTCGGCGGCCATCGGCGGCACCGGCGCCGGTGCGGTGTACGGCACCTGCGTGGGCAACGCGCTCAAGTGGTTTCCCGATCGGCGCGGGCTGGCCGCGGGCCTCACCGCGATGGGCTTCGGGGCCGGCTCGGCGATGACCGTGATCCCGATCGCGACGATGATCAAGTCGCAGGGCTACGAGGCCACCTTTTTCCGCTTCGGCATCGTGCAGGGGCTGGTGGTCTTCGTGCTCGCGCTCTTCCTGATGTCGCCCCGGCCCGGCTTCGCGGCCCCCACTGCGACGCAAAAGGCCCGCTGGGCCAGCCGCCGCGACTACACGCCGGCGCAGATGCTGACGACGCCGGTGTTCTGGATCATGTACCTGATGTTCGTGATGATGGCGGCCGGCGGGCTGATGGCCACTGCGCAGCTCGCCCCGATCGCGAAGGACTTCCGCATCGCCGACGTGCCGGTGAGCCTGATCGGCATCACGTTGCCCGCCCTGACCTTCGCGCTGTCGATCGACCGGGTGCTGAACGGCGTCACGCGGCCGTTCTTCGGCTGGGTGTCGGACAAGATCGGCCGCGAGAACACGATGTTCCTCGCTTTCTTCGCGGAAGGCGTCGGCATCCTCGCGCTCAGCCGCTTCGGCCAGAGCCCGGTCGCCTTCGTGATCCTGACTGGCATCGTGTTCTTCGCCTGGGGCGAGATCTACAGCCTGTTCCCGGCGACCTGCGGCGACACCTACGGGTCGCGCTACGCGGCCGCCAACGCCGGCCTGCTGTACACGGCGAAAGGCACCGCCGCGCTGCTCGTGCCGCTCACCAGCGTGCTCGCGGCGAGCGGCGGCTGGAGCGCGGTATTCATCGCGGCCAGCGTGATGAACCTGTTCGCGGCCTTCCTCGCCCTGGCGGTGCTGAAGCCGATGCGGCGGCGCATGCAGGTCGAGCCCTCGCCCCTGGTCGCGCCGCTGGCGCCGGCCGGCGCATGAAGATCGCCGTCGTCGGCGCCGGCGCCATCGGCGGCTATCTCGGCGCGAAGCTGGCGCTGGCCGGCGAGGACGTCACGTTCATCGCCCGCAACCGCAATCTCGCGGCGATCGCGGCCGACGGCTTCCGGCTGATACTCGAAGACGGCAGCGAGGCGCACGCGACCACCGCGAAGGCCGTGCAACGCATGGCCGACGCCGGGCCGCAGGACGCGGTGCTGCTGACCGTGAAGGCCCATCAGGTGGCCGACGTGCTGCCCGAACTGCGCGACCTGTTCGGCCCGTCGACGATGGTCGTGACGATGATCAACGGCCTGCCGTGGTGGTACTTCCACCGGCTGGCCGGTCCCTACGAGGGACGCCGCCTCGACAGCGTGGATCCGGACGGCCGCATCGCCGCGCACATCGAGCCGGAACGCATCGTCGGCAGCATCGTGTACCCGGCCACCGAACTCGTCGCGCCGGGCCTGGTGCGGGTGATCGAAGGCAACCGCTTCTCGCTCGGCGAGCTCGACGGGTCGCGAAGCGAGCGCGTCGAAGCCTTGTCGCAGGCGTTGATGCGCGCCGGCTTCAAGGCGCCGATCGCGCGCGACATCCGCAGCGAGCTGTGGGTCAAGCTGTGGGGCAACCTGAGCTTCAATCCGCTCTCGGCGCTGACCCACGCGACGCTGGAGGACATCTGCCGCTTCCCGCCGACGCGCGCGCTGGTCGCCGCGATGATGACCGAGGCGCAAGCCGTCGGCGAGAAGCTCGGCGTGCGGTTCAAGGTGTCGCTCGATCAGCGCATCGCGGGCGCCGAAGCGGTCGGCGCGCACAAGACGTCGATGCTGGTCGACGTGGAACAGGGTCGGGCGCTGGAGCTCGAGGCGCTGGTCGGCTCGGTCGTGGAGCTCGGCCGCATCACCGGTACGCCGACGCCGACGATCGACGCGATCTACGCGACCACGAAGCTGCTGGCCCACACGCTGCACGCGCAACGCGGCAAGCTCGTCGTCGCCACGGCGTGACGGTCGCTGCGGCACGCCACCGTGACGGTCGCTTCGGTCACGCCGCCCTGACGGTCGTCCCGGTCACGCCGCCGTGACGGTGCCGTAGACGTTCGACAGCGTGCCGATGCCGTCGACGATCACGTCGACGGTCGTGCCCGGCTTCATCGGCAACACACCGAGCGAGGTGCCGCAGAGGATCACGTCGCCGGGCTCGAGCGTCAGGTCGTGCGACAGGCGGGAGACGAGCTCGGCGGGCGCGAAGAACATGTCCGACAGCGCGTAGCTCTGCCGTTCGCGGCCACCGACCAGGGTGCGCAGCGATGCGCTCGACGGATCGAACCCGGTCTCGATCACCGGCCCGAGCGCCGCGAAGCCGTCGAAGCTCTTGGCCCGCGTCCACTGCGGAAACGACGGATCGCGCTGCAGCAGCTCGAGGGCCGTGACGTCGTTGGCGCAGGTGTAGCCGAAGATGTGCGCCGGCGCGTCGTCGATCGACACGGCCCTCGCCCGCCGGCCGATCACGACGGCGAGCTCGCCCTCGTAGGCCACCCGCCCGTCGTACGACGCGGGGACGGCGATGGTCGTGCGATGACCCGTCGCGCTGCCCGGCGACTTGAGGAAATACAGCGGCTCGGCCGGCTCGCTCCAGCCGTTCTTCGCGGCGGCCGCGCGGAAGTTGTTCCACAGGCCGATGATCTTCGTCGGGCTGCAGGGCGGCAGCCAGTCGAGGTCGGCGACCGCGAGCGACTCGCCGGTCGCCCGCGGCCGGTCGAAGACGTCACCGTCGTGGACCCGCACGCGATCGCCCTCCAGCGAGCCGAAGCCGCTGGCGCCGTCGCGCAAGAAGCGCATCCATTTCATCGTCGCTCCTCGAACAGGAGGCGCGAGGATACAGGCGGGATCGTCGGATGGTCGGATCGTCGGTACGGCAGTCCGGCAGTCCGGCAGTCCGGCAGTCCGGCAGGTCACTGCAATCCGTCGTTGCCGTCCGCGGGACCTTGGAACGAATCCATCGGATTCGGCAGACGGTCGCCGCCCAGTTCACGAACGATGCCGATGATGCGGTCGAGCGCCGCCTTGGCCCGGTCGGCACGTTGCAGCGCCGCCTGCAGCGCGTCGCCTTTCGGCTGGCTCATCGTCAGGATCCAGGTACCCCCGTGGGTCTGCAGCCCGTCGTTCATGAAGTCGCCGATCGCCGCGTTCAACGCGACGACCGAGCGGTTCCACTCGTCTAGCGCGACGTCGAACCGGGTGCGAAGCGTCATCTGCGGCCCTGCACGCCTCGCGGCGCGGCATACCGGGCCCGGCGTTGCCGGGCGACCGACGGGCGACCCGATCGAAAGTCGGCCGGGCGAGTACGGAAAAAGGGACGGAAGGGCACGGACGAACGAAGCACGAGGACCGATGGGTCGCGAAAACCTGCGAGGCGCAAATTCGACGACCCGGATTGAAACGTCCGGCGCCCTGTTTGTACCTAGGCGAAAGCCCTGTCAACCATCGATCACGTCGCAGATCGTCTTCGCCGTCGATCGTCAGGCGCGTCGGATCGTCGTCCACACCGGCGCATGGTCGCTGGCTCCCGCCTTGCCGCGATAGTCGCGGTCGACGCCCGCTGCGATCAACCGCCCGGCGAGGGATTCGGCGAGCAGCAGGTGGTCGATGCGCAGCCCGGCATCGCGCGGCCAGCGCTCACGCAGGTAGTCCCAGAACGTGAAGACGGTCTCGTCGCGATGGCAGGTGCGGAGCGCGTCGGTCCAGCCCTCCGCGAGCAGTCGGGCGAACGCTTGCCGCACGTCGGCGTGCAGCAGCGCGTTGTCGCGATACGACGTCGTGCGATACAGGTCGCGCCCGGTCGGCACCACGTTGAAGTCGCCGATCAGCATCGCCGGGACGCCCGCCTCGATCAGCGACCGCGCATGCAGCAGCAGGCGCTCGAACCAGGCGAGCTTGTAGTCGAACTTGGGACCCGGCTGCGGGTTGCCGTTGGGCAGATACAACGACCCGACCAGCACGCCGTGGATCGCGGCCTCGACGTAGCGCGCCTGCGTGTCCGCGGCGTCGCCCGGCAAGGCGCGCCGCACGACGATGGGTTCGGCGTCGCGGGCCAGCAACGCGACGCCGTTCCAGGTCCGTTGCCCGACCGACAGCGATCCGTACCCGGCCGCTTCCAGCGCCGCGCGCGGGAAAGCCGAGTCGATCGTCTTGGTCTCCTGCAGCGCGACGATGTCCGGACGCTCGGCGGCCAGCCATTCGAGCACCAGCGGCAGGCGACGGACGAGGCCGTTGATATTCCACGTCGCGATCTTCAGCGACCCGGCCGGCGCCTTCGTCACGCCGGGGCCCCGGGCGCTTCCGCCGTCGTTCCGTTCACGTCGGATCGACCAGGCCCATGCCGATCGTGCGCAGCGCCGTCATGCCGGGCGCGAAGAGATAGTCGCCGCCGCGGGTCGAGACGAACTGCGGAAGCCCCGGGCGACGAACGGCGCGCGGTCGCCGCCGGCGCGCGCCGGGATCACGCAGCGGGCGCCCCCGGAATGGCCGACGATCGGACAACTGTCGTTGCCGACATTGCGCATGCGGTGCTCCTGATGATCGGCCGGCAACGGCCGCGACGACATGCCGCGCAGCAACCGGTCGCCTCGCGGGACCGGGCATCGTAGCCGAGAGCTGCGCCGTCGGCACAGGCTTCGGGCACGTCGGTTGCGGACCAATCCTGTCTTCTTCGTTCCGGTTCGGGCTCGTCGCCGCTCGCAAGTCCGCGAAACGGTAAGGCGCGATCCGACCGAGCGAAGACGTGACCTCGAACGAGCGTGACCGGACCGTCGGCGACGGTGCGGCGCCGCTCGCGCATCACCGACCGCGACATTCGCCATCCATCGATCGCGCGCCCTGGAGAAGCTTGACTTGACCCCCGTCGAGATCGATGTCGCGGCCGTCGTCGTGACGCACGATCGACTGCCGCTGCTGAAAGAGCTGCTGACCAGCCTGCTGGCGCAAGTCGCCCCGCTGCGCGCCGTCTACGTCGTCGACAACGCGAGCGCGGACGGCACGGAGGACTTCGTTCGCGCGCTGTCGGCACGCGACCCCCGCGTTCGCTACCTGCGGCTGGCGCACAACACCGGCGGTTCGGGCGGTTTCTGCGCCGGCGTGCGGGCCGCGCATGCCGCCGGTCACCGCTGGTTCTGGCTGATGGACGACGACGTGCGGGCGTTTCCCGACGGACTCGCCGGCCTGCTGCCGTATACCGGCGAGGCCGGCTGCATCCACGGCCGGCGACGCGACTTCAACGGCAAGCCGTTCTTCTGGCAGGCCCGCTTCGACCCGCGCTTCGCGATGCCGGTACCGGTCTTCGGCAACCTGTTTCGCCACGGTCCGGTGTTCGAGACCAACGTCGGCGTCTTCGAGGGCATGCTGGTCGCGCGCGAGGTCGTCGACGCGATCGGCTGGCCCGATCCGCGCTTCTTCATCACCTGGGACGACGCCATCTACGGCTGGCTGGCGTCGATGGTCACGCGCGTCGTGTACGTGGACCACTACGCGCTCGAGCGGCGCCGCCCGCAGCGGCAGCTGAACCTCGGCCTGCGCCATCTCAACGATGCATCGGACCTGTATCGCTTCCACCTGGTCCGCAACCGTCCGCTGATCCGGGACTACATGCGCCGCGCCGGCGTCCTCTCGCCGTTCTGGTTCGCGGTGGGTAGCGCCGTCATCCTCTGCAAGGAAGCATTCCGGCTGATCGTCGTGCAGCGCGAGGTCCGCGGCTTCGGCGCGCTGTGGCGCGGCTGGCGTGCGAGTCGCACGCGACCCACGACGACCGGCGCGGTGCCGTCGCTCGCCCGGATGCAACGGGCGCGCGCCGCCTCCTCCAAGACACGGGCTCACTGACCGCGATGAAGACCGAACCGACGACGATGCAGGCGAGCGAGGCGACCCGAACGACCGAAGCGATCGACCGTGCGACCGACACGGTGCAGCGCAGCGTCGCGCCCACCCTCGGACTGTGCACCGACGTGCCGTTGTACTTCCGTGCCAACGAGTTCGTCTCGTTCGATCATCGACGCCAGGACTGGCGCCTGGTGCGCGGCGGCAGCCTCTGGTTCGATACCTATTTCAACGGACTTTCGGTGCGCCGCTGGAAACGCACCGCGCACCTCGCCGACCTGTCGGTGCGCATCGCGTTCCGCGGCCGGCTGACGGTGCGCCTGCACGTGATGGCGAGCGGCGCCGTCTCGACGGTGATCGACGAGATCGAACTCGCCTCGAACGACCGGGCCATGCAGGCCTGGCCAATCCCGGCCTGGGCCGGGCTCGACGACGGCATCGTCTTCCTGTCGGTCCACGCGCTGGACGACGCGACGCTCGAGTCCTTCGCTTTCACGACATCGACGCCGCCGCGACGCGCCGTGCGCCTCGGCTTGTGCATCACGCACTACGATCGCCGCGCGCAGGTCGTACCGGCCGTCGCGCGCCTCAAGCGCCAGCTGCTCGACGACCCGGCGTTCAGCGGGCGCGTGGGCCTCGTCGTCGTCGACAACAGTCGCAACCTGGCCGCGGCGGAGACGGCCGGCGCGACGCTGGTGCCGAACCGCAACCTCGGCGGCGCCGGCGGATTCGCCCGCGGCATGATGCATCTCAACGACGAAGGCAGCTACACGCATGCGCTGTTCATGGACGACGACGCGTCGTGCGAAGTCGAGGCGATCCGCCGCACGGTCGCGTTGCTGGAGCACGCCGTGGACCCGCGAACCGCCATCTCGGGCGCCATGCTGCTGGCCCGCGAGCCGTATCGGCAGTTCGAAAGCGGCGCCCGCTTCGACGGCCTGTGCACGCCGCTTCGACACGGGATCGACCTGCGCGATCCGGCCGTGCTCGCGTGGAACGAGCGCGAGCAACTGTCCGACTACGGATCGTGGTGGTTCTTCGCTTTCCCGTTGAAGCAGGCGGTCGGCTATCCGTATCCGTTCTTCGTGCGCGGCGACGACATCGACTTCTCGTTGCGCAACGACTTCGCTCTGGTCAGCGCCAACGGCGTCGCGTCGTGGCAGGAATCGTTCGCGTTCAAGCACGCGCCGCAGACCAGCTACCTCGACACCCGCAATCACCTGCTGCACATCCTGCACGGCTACCGCGGCGGACGCGGACTGGCGCTCTACGTGACCCTGCGGATGTTCCTGATCGCGAATCTCGGCGGCCAGTACGAAGTCGCGAAGGCGGCGATCATGGCCATCGACGACGTGCGACGCGGCCCGACCTTCTTCGAGGAGCATGCCGATCTGGCCGAGCCGCGCCGCCGCCTGCAGGCCCTCACCCGCGCCGAACGCATGCGGCCTCTCGACCTCGCGCTGCTGCGCGGGACGGTCGTTCCCGGTCCGCACGAGCGCCGGCGGCGCAGCTGGTTGCGCTTCGCGACGGCCAATGGCCATCTGCTGCCGCGCTTCTTCTTCACGCGGCGTCCGGCGCGCTTCGACAAGGGCTATCTGCTGCCGCTGCGCGGCACGTTCCGGCGCCGCCGCACGGTCGTCTACGACGAAGTCAGCGGAAGCGGCATGGTGCTGTCCCATTCGAAGCGGCGCTTCTTCGCCAACCTGTTCGACTACACGCGCGCCGCGCTGCGACTGGCGCTCGAGTTCGGGCGCCTGGCGAAGGACTACCAGGCGGCCTATCCGTACCTGACCAGCGACGCGTACTGGCGCGAGCAGTTCGCCGCGACGGCTCCGCCGGTCGCCACGACCGCCGGCGA
>CAHJXF010000007.1 GCA_903644065.1 Betaproteobacteria bacterium | reverse complement strand
GCAACGCGACGCGCGCCGCTTCGAGCGCCGCGCGCGGCACTTCGAGCTCGCCCGCCGACGCCACGTCGACGCGATCGAAGCGCTTCGTGTAGTCGACCAGCGCGGCGTCGCCGCGTCGGCGCACGTCCGCGACGATGGCCGCGGCGGCCCGGTCCACCGCCGAGTCGTCGTCGGTATCGAAGCGCAGCAACGCCGCGAGCTCGGCCTCGAACCCGGTCGACGACGTGTCGAGTCGACGGACGGTCATCATCTCGAAGCCACCGCCCGTTCGAGTGCCGCGAGCAGCGGCGCGATCGTCTCGCGCTTCATCTTCATCGCGGCCTGGTTGACGATCAGCCGCGACGAGATCGGCATCACCGTCTCGACCTCGACCAGGTCGTTGGCGGCCAACGTGGCGCCCGACGACACGAGGTCGACGATCGCATCCGCGAGGCCCACCAGCGGCCCGAGCTCCATCGAGCCGTAGAGCTTGATCAGGTCCACGTGCACGCCCTTCATGTCGAAGTGCTCGCGCGCCGTGCGCACGTACTTGGTGGCGATCGACAACCGCGCGCCCTGCCGGACCGCGTGCGCGTAGTCGAACCCGCGCGGCGCCGCGACCGACATGCGGCAGCGCGCGATGCCGAGGTCCAGCGGCTGGTAGAGCCCGCCGCCGCCCGTGCCGTCGCCGTGCTCGAGCAGCACGTCCTTGCCCGCCACGCCGAGATCGGCCGCGCCGTGCTCGACGTAGGTCGGCACGTCGGACGCCCGCACGACGATGATGCGCAGATCGGGGTTCGAGGTCGCCAGGATCAGCTTCCGCGACGTCTCCGGGTCCTCGGCCACGACGATGCCCGCGGCGGCCAGCAGCGGCAGCGTCTCGCCGATGATGCGGCCCTTCGACAGCGCCAGCGTCAACACGACGACGTCACCACGACGAGGTCACCACGACGAGGTCACCACGACGACGGCGCCGCGACGGCCCCGGCACGACGATCTGCGGAACGATGCGCGCGACACGGCGACGTCGACATCGCGTCAGCCCGCCACGCGACGGATGGTCGCGCCGAGCGCGGTCAGCTTGGCCTCCATCGCCTGGTAACCGCGGTCGAGGTGGTAGATGCGGTCGATCGTGGTCTCGCCGTCGGCGACCAGCGCCGCGATCACGAGGCCGGCGGACGCGCGCAGGTCGGTCGCCATCACGCTCGCGCCGGACAGCCGCGGCACGCCCTTGACGATCGCCGTGTTGCCTTCGATCTCGATCGACGCGCCGAGACGCGACAGCTCCTGCACGTGCATGAAGCGGTTCTCGAAGATGGTCTCGGTGACCCGGTTGGTGCCGTCCGCGATGCAGTCGAGCGCCATGAACTGCGCCTGCATGTCGGTCGGGAACGCCGGGTACTCGGAGGTGCGCACGTTGGCGCCGACCAGCGCGTGGCCGTTGGCCGTGACGCGGATCGAGTCGGCGTCGCACTCGAGCGCCACGCCGGCCTCGCGCAGCTTGTCGAGCACGGCGTCGAGCGTGCGCGGTCGCACGCCGCGCACCACCACCTCGCCGCGATGACGCGACACGGTCGCCGCCGCGGCGCACAAAAAGGTGCCGGTCTCGATGCGGTCGGGCATCACCGCATGACGCGCGCCGTTCAACCGCTCGACGCCTTCGACGACGATGCGGTCGGTCCCGGCCCCGGCGATGCGCGCGCCCATCGCGACCAGCACCTCGGCGAGGTCGACGATCTCGGGTTCGCGCGCCGCGTTCTCGATCGTGGTCGTGCCGTCGGCCAGCGTCGCGGCCATCATCAGGTTCTCGGTGCCGGTCACGGTCACCATCTCCGTGACGATGCGCGCGCCGCGCAACCGGCCGCCGGCCCGCTCGATGCGCGCGACCAGGTAGCCCTGTTCCACCGCGATGCTCGCGCCCATCGCCTGCAGGCCCTTGACGTGCTGGTCCACCGGCCGCTGGCCGATCGCGCAGCCGCCCGGCAGCGAGACGCGGGCCGCGCCGAAGCGCGCCAGCATCGGCCCGAGCACGAGGATCGACGCGCGCATCGTCTTGACGAGGTCGTACGCCGCCTCGAGCGACGTGACGGCGTCGGCCTGCAACGCGACGCGGCCTTCGTCGCGTCGCACCTGCACGCCCATGCGTTCGAGCAGGCGCAGCATCGTGCCCACGTCGTGCAGCGTGGGCAGGTTCGAGATCTCGAGCGGCTCGGCCGTCAGCAGCGCCGCCGCGAGGATCGGCAACGCGGCGTTCTTCGCACCCGAGATGTCGACCGCGCCGTCGAGGCGGCGACCGCCGGTGATGACGAGCTTATCCACCCGAATCGGTCGTGCCCGCCGTCGTCCGCGTCGGTTGCAGCGCCGGCTGCTGCGCGAATTCGGTCGGGGTCAGCGTCTTGAACGACAGCGCGTGGATGGCCTCGCGCATGTGGTCGCCGAGCGCGGCGTAGATCAGCTGATGGCGGGCCACCCGCGACTTGCCCTCGAACGAGGCGGCGACGATGGTCGCCTCGAAGTGCGCGCCGTCGTCCCCGCGCACGTCGATCGCGCTGCAGTCGAGCCGGTCCGCGATCAGCTCGCGGATGCGTTCCTTGGTCATCATGTCGATGCGGTGTCCTGCGAGGATGTTGAAGTGAAGCGTCGTTCGCGCGACGCGCTCCGGTCGCGCGTTCAGTGTCGCGTCTTGTAGCCGCTGGCCAGCAGGCGCAGCGCGGCGGCGACGAGTGCGACGCAGGTGGTGCCCACGATCGCCATGCTGATCCACGGCGACACGTCGGACACGCCGAAGAAGCCGTAGCGGAAGCCGTCGATCATGTAGAAGAACGGGTTGGCGTGCGACACGTGCTGCCAGAACGGCGGCAGCGAATCGACCGAGTAGAACACGCCCGACAGGAAGGTCGCCGGCATGATCAGGAAGTTCTGGAACGCGGCGACCTGGTCGAACTTCTCGGCCCACACGCCGGCGATCACGCCAAGCGTGCCCAGCACCCCGGTCGCGAGCAGCGCGAAGGCGACGATCCACAGCGGCGCCGCGAAGTCGGGCACCGCGAACCACAGCGTGACGACCAGCACGCCGCTACCGACGACGAGGCCGCGCACCATCGACGCCAGCACGTAGGCCGAGAACACCTCGCGGTGCGACAGCGGCGTCAGCAGCACGAACACGAGGTTGCCGCTGATCTTGGACTGGATCAGCGACGACGTGCTGTTGGCGAACGCGTTCTGCAGCATCGACATCATCACGAGGCCGGGGATCAGGAACGCCGTGTACGACACGTGGCCGTACACCTTCACGTGATCCTCGAGCACGTGGGAGAAGATCATCAGGTACAGCACCGCGGTCAGGATCGGCGCGCCGACGGTCTGGTAGCCCACCTTCCAGAAGCGCAGCGACTCCTTGTAGAACAGCGTGCGAAAGCCGGTCAGCGCGCCGAGCGTGGCGCCGCGCGGCACGCGGGGCCGGTCGGCGTCCGCGGCGAGATCCGGTGGCAGTGCGGTCGCCGGCGTGCTCATGGCGATGAAATCACCGTGCGCCGCTCATTGCAGCACCGGCGCCGGTCCGTCGTGGCGCGCACCGCCCATGATCTGCATGAACACGTCTTCGAGATCGACGCGCTCGATCGCGATGCGGTCGACCGCCGCGCCCGACGCACGACACGCGGCGAGGATCGGTTCGACGTCGCCGGCGGCGGTCAGACGCAACGCCACGCGGTCCGCGGTCCGCGCGGTCTCGGGCTCCACCGCACGATCGAGCAGTCCCTCGGGCAGGCGGCCACTGGCGAAATGCAGCACCAGCTTGTCGGCGTCGAAACGCGCCAGCAGCGACGCGGTGGATTCGAGCGCGACGACCCGGCCCTGCTTCAGCATGGCGATGCGCTGGCACAGGGCCTGGGCCTCCTCGAGGTAGTGGGTCGTCAGCACGATGGTGTGGCCTTCGCGGTTCAGGCGGGCGACGAAACGCCACAGGGTCTGGCGCAGTTCCACGTCGACGCCCGCGGTCGGCTCGTCGAGGACGATCACCGGCGGCTTGTGCACCAGCGCCTGCGCGACCAGCACGCGGCGCTTCATGCCGCCCGACAGCGCGCGCATGTTGACGTCGGCCTTCGACGTCAGGTCGAGCTCGTGCATGATCTCGTCGATCCACGCGTCGTTGCCGGACAACCCGAAATAGCCGGACTGGATGCGCAACGTCTCGCGCACCGTGAAGAACGGGTCGAACACCAGCTCCTGCGGCACCACGCCGAGCAACCGTCGGCTGGCCTGGAAGTCGCGGACCACGTCGTGTCCCAGCACCCGGGCCGAACCCGCATCGGCGCGGGTCAGGCCGCCGATGATCGAGATCAGCGTGGTCTTGCCGGCGCCGTTCGGACCGAGCAGGCCGAAGAAGTCGCCCTGCTCGATCTCGAAGCCTACGCCCACGAGCGCCTGCAACGCGCCGTAGCGCTTGTGCAGGTTGTCGAGTGCAATGGCGGCCGGCATGGGAAGGATCGGGCGTCTCGCGGGGCACGGGACGTGCCGACGCCGCAAAACGGGAGGGCGCGATTATAGGCCGCGCCCGGTCAGCGCGCCGTCCCGGTGGTGATCGCCGAAGCTTGCGAGGCCGGCACCGCACCGGCCGGCATCGCGGTGTCGCCTTCGATCAAGCCGTCCACCCCATACAACCTGGCCAGGCTGTGCAACGACGCGGGCAGTCCCGTCACCCGGATCGCCTTGCCCGCTTGCCGGCCATGACGGATCGCCGCGATCAGCACGGCGACCGCCGACGAGTCGGAATGCGCCAGCGCCTCGGCGGAGAACTCGGTCTCGCCGCCGTCGATGGCCCGACACAGGTCGGCCAGGCCCTTCGACGCGGTCCGCATCGTGATGGCCGCCGGGATCACCTGCATCCGGCTGCCGCCTGCGACCGCCGATGGAATCGCGTCATCGCTTGCGGCCCGTGGAGCTCGCCAGTTGCTGGTTCTTCGTGGTCAGCGACTTGAGCAGTCCGTCGATGCCGCCGCGGCTGACTTCCTGCTGGAACGAGTTGCGATAGTTCTCGACCAGCCACACGCCCAGCACGTTGACGTCGACGATCTTCCACTCGGCGCCGCCTTTCTCGAGCTTGTAGTTCAGCTGGATCGGCTCGCCGCCGCGCGGGTTGACGATGCGGGTATCGACCTGCACCACGGTATCCGCGGGGTCGGCCCGGAACGGTCGGTACTCGACCTTCTGGTCGCTGACGTCGGTGAGCGCACCGGAGTAGGTGTAGATCAGCAACTGGCGGAACTGGTCGGTGATCAGTTTCTGCTGGTCGGGCGACGCCTGCGACCAGTTGCGGCCCACGGCGCTGGCCGTCATCTTCTGGAAGTTGACGTACGGCAGCACCTTGCTCTCGACCAGCGACTGGATCTTGGAAATGTTGCCGGACTTGATGTCCGCATCCGCCTTGACGGTGGACAGCACGTCCTCGGTCACCTTCCTGACGAGAGCGTCGGGCGTCATCGTCTGCGCCACGGCCGGCGTACCGCCGGCCATCGCGATCGTCGCCACGAGACCGAGCAACCAGCCGCGAAGGATGCCGCGGGGCAGGCGCGAGTTCAGGAACGGGCTGTTCATAGCGTTCTCCTTGTTATTGATCGACAGGCGATCCGGCTCGTTCGATGCGCCGGAGGTCGGCGTGTTCCGCACGGTCCGTCACGACGGCCGGTGCTGCATTAACAGGCGGAGATGCCGGACGGATGACACGACCCGGCGGCCGGACGCGCACGCGGACGACCCCGGCGCGCGCGCGACCGCGGGCGCCGACTACTTCTGGCTGCCGCCGGTCTGTCCGCCGGTGGTGGGCGGCGCCGCATCGCCGCCCAGCGTGTCCGTGGGCGGCGGCGCCTGCCCGTCGAGGATCAGGCTGCGTCGCCGAGCGAGATAGGCGTCGCGAACGAACACGTACGGATCGAGCGCGGCGTTGTCGATGAAGTTCGTCGTGTCGAGCGCCTGTGCGCGCTTGTCGACCAGCCGCACGCCGTACGAGCTGTTGCGCCACGGGATGTCGTTGACGTAGCGCGTCGGATCGGTCGTCGAATCGACCAGCAGCGCGGCCGCGTCGCGCACCGTGCTGGGCCCGAACAGCGGCAGCACGACGTAGGGGCCCGACGGCACGCCCCAGAAGCCGAGCGTCTGGCCGAAGTCCTCGTTGTGCTTCTCGAAGCCCCACTTCGTCGCGACGTCGAAGCAGCCGAGCACGCCGACGGTGGTGTTGACCCCGACGCGGCAGACGTCGGAGCCACCGTCCTTGAACTTGCCCTGCAGGAAGTTGTTGAGCGAGGCCGGCACGTCGGCGATGTTGCCGAACACGTTCGACACGCAGGCCCGGACCTGGACCGGCAGGACGTATTCGTAGCCCCGCGCCAGCGGCTTGAAGACCGCCCGGTCGACCTTGTCGTTGACCGTGTAGATCACCCGGTTGACCGGCTCGAAAGGATCCATCTCCGCACTGACGGTCTTGACCGAGTCGATCGCCGAGCGCGTCGTCGCGCAGCCGGTGGCGAGCGCCGCGACGGCGGCGAGCAGCGCCAGGCTCGTCCAGCGGGCCAGGGTCGAGACGGAGTAACGATACGAGCCGATCTTCATTGCTTGTCCTTTGAGTCCGCCTTGCCTTCGGCCGCCTTGTTGAAGAGGAACTGACTGATCAGGTTCTCCAGGACGACGGCGGACTGGGTGTTCGTGATTCGATCGTTGGCGGCGAGCATCGCCGGGTCGCCGCCGGCCTCGAGTCCGAGGTACTGCTCGCCGAGCAGGCCCGAGGTGAGTATTTTGGCAGAAGAATCCTTCGGGAATTTGTACTGCGACTGCAGGTCGATGTCGGCGACCGCGTTGTAGGTCTTGTCGTCGAAGCGGATCGCCACGACGCGGCCCACGACCACGCCCGCGCTCTTGACCGGTGCGCGCGGCTTCAGGCCGCCGATGTTGTCGAAGCGTGCGTTGACCCGGTAGGTCGACTGCGTGGAGAACGACGCGAGGTTGCCGGCTTTCAGCGCCAGGAACAGGACGGCCGCCAGCCCGGCGATGACGAAGAGGCCGACCCAGAAATCGATGGCGGCGATGGCTTTGGATTGCATGCGTGCGTCCTTGTCGTTCGTGACCCGCTCAGCTTCCGCTGAACATCAGTGCCGTGAGGATGAAGTCGAGACCCAGGACCGCGAGCGACGCGGCGACCACGGTCTTGGTGGTGGCGCGCGACACGCCTTCCGGCGTCGGACTGGCCTCGTAGCCGGTGCGCAGCGCGATGAACGTCACCGCGACGCCGAACACGACGCTCTTGACGACGCCGTTGCCGACGTCGCGCCACACGTCGACGCCGCCTTGCATCTGCGCCCAGAACGCGCCTTCGTCGACGCCGATCAGCGGCACGCCGACGATGTAGCCGCCGATGATGCCGACCGCGGAAAACAGCGCCGCCAGCACCGGCATCGCGATGATGCCGGCCACGAAGCGCGGCGCGATCACGCGCGTCAGCGGATCGACGGCCATCATCTCCATGGCCGACAACTGCTCGCCGGCCTTCATGAGGCCGATCTCCGCGGTCAGCGACGTGCCGGCGCGTCCGGCGAACAGCAGCGCCGTGACCACCGGACCGAGTTCGCGCACGAGCGACAGCGCGACCAGCAGGCCGAGCGCCTGCTCGGAGCCGTAGCGCTGCAGCGTGTAGTAGCCCTGCAGGCCGAGCACGAAGCCGACGAAGAGCCCCGACACGACGATGATCACGACCGAGTAGTTGCCGACGAAATGCAGCTGGTCGCGGATCAGGCGAAAGCGCAGCAGCGCCGGGACGCTGCGGGCCGCCACCGCGACGAAGAAGCGCGTGGCGTTGCCCGCGCCGCGAACGATCGACAGGGTCCGGTGGCCGATGGCCGAGACGGGATTCACCGCGCCGTGCCCTCTGGGGACAGCCCCAGGTCCGACGCGTACGAAGGCGCCGGGTAATGGAACGGCACGGGCCCGTCCGGCGCACCGTCGACGAATTGCCGCACGAACGGGTCGGCGGAACGGGACAACGCGTCGGGCGTGCCTTCGGCCGCCACCTTGCCCGAGGCGATGAAGTACACGTAGTCGGCGATGGCGAGCGATTCGGCGACGTCGTGCGTGACCAGCACCGACGTCGCGCCCAGCGCATCGTTGAGCGAGCGGATCAGGTTGGCGGTCACGCCGAGCGAGATCGGGTCGAGCCCGGCGAACGGCTCGTCGTAGAGGATCAGCTCGGGGTCGAGCGCGATCGCGCGCGCCAGCGCGACGCGGCGCGCCATGCCGCCCGAGATCTCGCGCGGCATCAGCGCGTGCGCGCCGCGCAGGCCGACGGCGTTGAGCTTCATCAGCACCAGGTCGTGGATCAGGGCATCCGACAGGTCGGTGTGCTCGCGCAGCGGGAAGGCGACGTTGTCGAACACGCTCATGTCGGTGAACAGCGCGCCGAACTGGAACAGCATGCCCATGCGCCGTCGCACCGCGTACAGGGCCGACTCGCCGAGCGACGCGACCTGCTGCCCCGCGACCGCCAGGCTGCCGGCGCTGGCCTTCAGCTGTCCGCCGATCAGGCGCAGGAGCGTGGTCTTGCCCGACCCCGAACCGCCCATCACCGCGATGACCCGGCCCCGGTCGAAGCGCATCGTGACGCCCGACAGGATCGGCCTCGCGCCATAGCCGAAGTGCAGATCGGCGATGTCGACCAGGGGGCCGTCCGCGACAGTGGCGGCGACGGTGGGGGGAATCACGGGGAGGGGGACCGACGAGGAAGGAGCGCCGGATTATAGCGAGGCGGTTTGTCTTGTATTGCCACTCACCTGTCGGTGAACTTCGGAATCCGTCACCGCATCTTCGGGGGACGTCGCTCCGAGAGCCGCTGCTCGGCCAGCGCCAGCGCCTCGTTCGATCCGCGCAGCACGACGCCGTCGCCGGCCATCAGGCGGGCGTCCGGGGCCGGATCGATGCCGCGGATGCCGCGGCGGCGGATCGCGGTGACCGCGGCGCCCAAGCCTTCCACGCCGATCTCCGCCAGCGTCCGGCCGACGACGTGGCTGTCCGCCGGCACGGTGACCGAACGCAGGCGGACGCTGCGCGCGTCGTCGGCCTCGCCGTGCCGGTCGTCGGCGCCGTAAAAGGAGCCCGACAGCATCTGGTAGCGCGAGTCGCGCGCCGCCGACAGGCGCGAGGCCACGCGATCGACCGGCACGCCGAGCAGGACCAGCGCATGCGAAGCCAGCATCAGGCTGCCTTCGACGATCTCGGGCACCACCTCGGTCGCCCCGGCGCGCTTCAGGCGGTCGATGTCGCTGTCGTCGTGGGTGCGCACGATCACCGGCAGCTCCGGCGCCATCTCGTGCGCGAAGTGCAGCGTCTTCTCGGCCGCACCGGTCTCGGCGTAGGTCACGACCAGCGCCGCGGCGCGCTGGATACCCGCCGCCGTCAGCGCCTCGCGTCGCGTCGCGTCGCCGTAGACCACCGATTCGCCCGCCGCCTGTGCCGCGCTGACCCGGTCCGGGTCGAGGTCGAGCGCCACGTAGGCGATGCTTTCCTGGTCGAGCAGGCGCACCAGGTTCTGGCCGCTGCGGCCGTAGCCGCACACGATGACGTGACCGCGTGTCGCCATCGTGCGGCTGGCGATCTGCGTCAGCGCGAGCGACTGCAGCATCCATTCGCTCGACGCCACGCGCAGCGCGATGCGTTCGCTGTACTGGATCAGGAACGGCGCGAGCAGCATCGACAGCAGCATCGCGGCGAGCACGATCTGCAACAGGAGCGGGTCGAGGATCTTCAGGTCGCCGGCCAGGTTGAGCAGGACGAAGCCGAACTCGCCGGCCTGTGCCAGGCCGAGCCCGGTGCGGATCGCGACGCCCGGGCTGGCGCCGAACCAGCGCGCGAGGCCGGTGATCAGCAGCAGCTTCAGCACCAGCGGGACCGCGAACAGGAACAGCACCCAGCCCAGGTGCGACAGCACGACGCCGACGTTGAGCAGCATGCCGATCGTGATGAAGAAGAGCCCCAGCAGCACGTCGCGGAACGGCTTGATGTCCTCCTCGACGCGATGGCGGTATTCGGTCTCCGAGATCAGCATGCCGGCGACGAAGGCGCCGAGCGCCAGCGACAGGCCGGCCAGCTCGGTGATCCACGCGAGCCCGAGCGTGACCAGCAGCAGGTTGAGCATGAACAGCTCCTGCGACTTCCGGCGCGCCACGACCGTGAACCAGCCGCGCATCAGCTTCTGGCCGAAGTACAACAGCAGCGCCAGCACGCCCGCCGCCTTGGCGAGCGCGATCAGCAGCGTCTCGGCCAATTCGCCGTCGGGCGACGCGAGCGCCGGCACCACGATCAGCAGCGGGATCACGGCCAGGTCCTGGAACAGCAGCACGCCGACGATGCGCCGCCCGTGCTCGGACTCGAGCTCGATGCGCTCGGTCAGCATCTTGACGACGATGGCGGTCGACGACATCGCCAGTGCGCCGCCCAGCGCCAGCAGCGCCGCACCCCCGGGCCGGCCGAACAGGTCGGGCATCCAGCGGGTCAGCGCGAGACCGCCGAGCCCGGCGACGACGATGGTCGACGCGACCTGCGCGAAGCCGAAGCCGAAGACGATGCGCTTCATCGCGTACAGCTTCGGCAGGCTGAACTCGAGGCCGATCGAGAACATCAGGAACACCACGCCGAACTCGGCCAGGTGGCGCGTGCTCTCCAGGTCGGCGGCGAACGCCAGCGCGTGCGGGCCGATGACGATGCCGACGACCAGGTAGCCCAGCATCGGCGGCAGATGGAGGATGCGGAACACCACCACGCCGATCACCGCGGCGAGCAGGAACAGCAACGAGAGTTCGAGGGTGCTCACGGGCGATCGGTCGGCCGGAAAGTGACGCGCGGTGGTTCGCGGCGCCTAAGCAAGCGACGTGCCTTGTTATACTCGATTCATGCCTTCCCGCACGTCCGTTCGTACGGCCTCGCCGGCCGAACCGCGCCAGCCGCTGACCCGCGAACCGCGCGCGCCACGGCGCGTCCCCCGTACGTTGACGGGGGACAAGACCGGGCTCGACGTGATCGCCGCCGCATCGGTCGACGCCGATGGCGCCGCCGCGGTCGCGGCTCCCGGGTTGCACGGACTCGACCTCGCCCGGCAGGTCCTCGGCATCGAAGCCGCCGCCATCACGGCCCTGGCCGGGCGGCTCGACGGCGCCTTCGATCGGGCGCTCGCGATGCTGCTGGCCTGCGAGGGACGCGTCGTCGTGTCGGGCATCGGCAAGTCGGGGCACATCGCCCGCAAGGTCGCTTCCACCTTCGCTTCCACCGGCACGCCCGCCTTCTTCCTGCACGCGGCCGAGGCGAGCCATGGCGACCTCGGCATGGTCACGGCGGCCGACTGCTTCGTCGCCGTGTCGAACTCCGGCGAGTCCGAGGAGTTGCTGGTCGTGGTGCCGAGCCTGAAGCGCCAGGGCGCGAAGCTGATTGCCATCACCGGCAATCCCGCTTCCACGCTCGCGTTGCTCGCCGACGTGCACCTCGATGCGCATGTGGACGTCGAGGCCTGTCCGCTCAACCTCGCGCCCACCGCGAGCACCACGGCCGCGCTCGCACTCGGCGACGCGCTCGCGGTCGCGGTGCTCGATGCGCGCGGCTTCTGCAGCGACGACTACGCTCGCTCTCATCCCGGCGGCGCGCTGGGTCGCCGCCTGCTCACTCACGTCCGCGACGTGATGCGCAGCGGCGACGCCCTGCCCATCGTCGGCATCGACGCCACGCTGCTCGAGGCGCTGGTCGAAAGCTCGAAGAAAGGCCTGGCGATGGCCGCGGTCGTCGCGCCGGACGGCAAGGTCGAAGGCATCTTCACCGACGGCGACCTGCATCGGCTGATCGAGGGCGGCCGCGACTTTCGCGACCTGCGCATCGTCGACGTCATGCATCGCGCGCCGCGCGGCATCGCGCCCGACCGCCTCGCCGTCGAGGCGGCCGCGCTGATGGAGCGGCATCGCATCAACCAGTTGCTGGTCGTCGACGCCGACGACCGGCTGCTCGGCGCGCTGCACATCCACGACCTCACCAACGCCAAGGTGATCTGATGGGTGCCGAGGGGACCTCGCGCGCGGCTCGTCGCCTGCCGAGGAACGTGCTCGAACGGTTGTCGCGCATCGAACTGATGGTCTTCGACGTCGACGGCGTGATGACCGACGGCAAGCTGTGGTTCGGCGCGGACGGCGAAGTGCTGAAGGTGTTCAACGTGCTGGACGGCGCCGGCATCAAGGCGCTGTCCGCCGCAGGCGTGGTGGCGGCCGTCATCTCCGGCCGCGAATCGCCGATCACGCTGCGCCGTTGCGCCGAGCTCGGCATCGAACACATCGCGCAGGGCATTGCCGACAAGGGCGCCGCGTTCGATGCGATGCGGCATCGGCTCGGCAAGTCGGCCGAGGTGTGCGGCTACATGGGCGACGACGAGATCGACATTCCGGTGATGAAGCGGGTCGGCTTCGCGGCCACGGTGCCCAACGCGGCCGACGGCGTCGCCGAGCATGCGCACTGGGTCAGCCGCCGCGAGGGCGGAGCCGGCGCGGTCCGCGAGGTCTGCGACCTGCTGGCGCAGGCCCGGGCGCTGGGATCGCGCGGGCCGACGAGAGGCGCCGGGGATGCGTGAACGCGGCACGCTGGTGCTGTCCATCCTCCTGCTGGGCGGCCTCGCCGTCGGTTCGTATTGGGTCGCGCAGCAGGCGCGGCGATCGGACGTGGTTCCGCGCAAGCTCGGCCACGAGGTCGACTACACCGCGAACGGCGTCACGCTCACGCGGATGGACGAGACGGGCCGCGCGCAGTACGTCGTCGACGCGACCTCGCTGACCCACTACCTCGACGACGACAGCGGCGAATTGACGCAGCCGCGCTTCGCCGGCGCCAAACGCGATCGACCCGAGATGCGGGTGCGGGCCGACCTCGGCAAGACGACGCGCGACGGCGAGGAGGTCCGGCTCTACGGCGACGTGGTGCTGGTTCGCCAGCCGTGGAAAACGGCCGCGGAGCTGGTCGCCAGGGGACCGTTCATGCTGGCCTACCCGGAGCGCGAAGTGGTCAGCAGCGACCAGCCGGTCGACATCGTGCAGGGCGGCTCGCGGGTGGAAGCGAACGGCATGCACTACGATAACGGCGCCCGGACCATGCAGTTCGACGGGGGCAAGGACGGCCGCATCCGCAACGTGATCGCGGCACGAAGCGCCCGGGCCGCGGCGCCTCCTCCGTCGTCCGTCCCGGCTCAACCCAGGTGACCCCCATGCCCCGAGTCCACCGCTTTCGTGCGCCATCGCCGCTGCCCGCTTCCGGGCGAATGCGCGGGTCGACCACTCGCATCCTGCTCGCGGCCACGGTCGGCGCGTCGCTGTTCGTCGCGGTCGTGCCGCAAGCTTTCGCCGAGCGTGCCGATAAGGACAAACCGGTCGTCATCAACGCGGCGAAAGGCAGCGGCGACGACATCAACCAGACCTCGATCTACACCGGCGACGTGGTGCTGACCAAAGGCACGATCCTCTTGCGAACCGATCAGTTGACGACCCGGCAGGACCCGGAGGGCTACAGCTTCGGCACCGCCGTCATGACGTCGCCGGGCAAGCTCGCCTATTTCAAGCAGAAGCGCGAAGGCGTCGACGAGTTCATCGAAGGCCAGGCCGAGCGCATCGAGTACGACGAGAAGTCCGATACCGTCCACCTGATCAACCGCGCCGTGGTCAAGCGGCTCGCCGCCGGTCGCGACGCCGACGAGATGCACGGCGACCAGATCGACTACAACAGCCGCACCGAGGTCTACGTCGCGCAGTCGAACGGGGTCGGCAAGCGGTCGACCTTCATCCTGCAGCCCAAGATCCGGCCCGGTTCGTCGTCCGCGCCGGACTCGACCGGCGCGCGGCCCGCGTCCCCGCCGATCGAGCTGAAGAAGCAGCCGACGATCGAAGCGAAGCCGGAGACCTGATGGACGTCGCCGATGCGCTGCGACCCGCTGCCGTCCCGCCGGCGTCCGCCACGGAGGCGGGAGCCGCCGCCGTGTCGATCCTCGAAGCCGCGCATCTGAAGAAGACCTACGGCAAGCGCACGGTCGTGCACGACGTCTCGCTTACCGTACGCAGCGGCGAGGTGGTGGGGCTGCTCGGACCGAACGGCGCGGGCAAGACGACGTGCTTCTACATGATGCTCGGCCTGGTGGGCGCCGACGCCGGCTCGATCGCGCTCGACGGCAATTCGCTGACCCGCCTGCCGATCCATCGCCGCGCCCGGCTCGGCCTGTCGTACCTGCCCCAGGAAGCGTCGGTGTTTCGTCAGCTCGACGTGCAGGACAACATTCGCGCGGTGCTGGAGTTGCAGCGCGACGCCGATGGCCGGTCGCTGTCGCGACGCGACATCGACACGCGTCTCGTGGCCCTGCTCGAGGACCTGCAGATCACGCATCTGCGGACCAACAGCGCGCTGTCGCTGTCGGGCGGCGAGCGACGCCGCGTGGAGATCGCCCGCGCACTCGCCACGTCGCCGCGCTTCATCCTGCTCGACGAGCCGTTCGCCGGCATCGATCCGATCGCGGTGATCGAGATCCAGCGCATCGTGCGCTTCCTCAAGTCGCGCGACATCGGCGTGCTGATCACCGACCACAACGTGCGCGAGACGCTCGGCATCTGCGATCACGCGTACATCATCAACGCCGGCTCGGTGCTCGCGTCGGGCCGACCCGACGAGATCGTCGGCGACGAAGGCGTGCGCCGCGTCTATCTCGGCGAACACTTCCGGATGTGACCCGCCCGATGCGACCATGAAGCAAGTCCTCCAGCTCCGCGTCTCACAGCATCTCGCGCTGACGCCGCAACTGCAGCAGTCCATCCGCCTGCTGCAGCTGTCGACGCTCGAGCTGAACCAGGAGATCGAGATCGCGCTGGCCGACAATCCGCTGCTCGAGCGCGTCGACGATCCGATGCACTCCGCGGTGCAGCTGAGCGGCGACGGCACCCTGCAACGCAACAGCGCCGACGAGAACTTCGACGCGTCGTCGTCCAACTACACCGGCGACAACTCGTCGGACGCGTCGCGCGACCACGGTTCGGCCGAGACCGAGACGGCGACCGTCACCGACTTCGACAGCGGCGAGCGGCGCGCGGACGACCTGGCCGCCACCGACTGGAACGCGAGCGAGCGGCGCAGCGACGGCGAGGAGGACGACCGCGACCTCGCGCACGTCAACATGGCCACCGTGACGCTGCGCGAGCACCTGCTCGGGCAGCTGGCGCTCAAGAAGCTGAACGAACGCGATCGCGGCCTCGTCGCGGTGCTGATCGAGGCGCTCGACGAAGAAGGCTATCTCGGCGACGAGCTCGAGGACATCCTCGCGATGCTGCCGGCCGAGCTCGAGATCGAGGAGCAGGAGCTGTCCACCGCGCTGACGCTGCTGCAGAGCTTCGACCCGCCCGGGATCGGCGCCCGGAGCGCATCCGAGTGCCTCGCGCTGCAGCTGCGCCGCCAGGAAGGCCCGCCGGCACGCGACTCGGCGCCCGCGGTGCGCGAGCTGGCTCTTCGCCTCGTCACCGGCAACCTCGCGCTGCTGGCCGCCCGCGACTTCACGCGCTTGCGTCGCATCTATCAGTGCAGCGACGACCTGCTGCGCGACGCCCACGCGTTGATCAAGAAGCTCGCGCCGCATCCGGGTCGCGCGTTCGCCAAGCACGAGTCCAACTACGTCGTGCCCGACGTCATCGTGCGGAAGGTGCGCAACGCGTGGCAGGCCTTCCTCAACCCCGAGGTGATGCCGAAGCTGTCGATCAACCAGGCCTATGCGCGCGTGCTGCGCGAGCAGCGCGGCACGGACGGCGCGGCCAACATGGGGTCGCGCCTGCAGGAGGCGCGCTGGTTGATCAAGAACGTGCAGCAGCGTTTCGACACCATCCTGCGCGTGGCCGAGGCGATCGTCGAACGGCAGCGCAGCTTCTTCACGCACGGCGAGGTGGCGATGCGCCCGCTCGTGCTGCGCGAGATCGCCGACACGCTGGGGCTGCACGAGTCCACGGTGTCGCGGGTCACCACGCAGAAGTTCATGCTCACGCCGCTCGGCGTCTTCGAGCTCAAGTACTTCTTCGGCAGCCATGTCGCGACCGATGCCGGCGGCGCGGCGTCGTCGACCGCGATCCGCGCGCTCATCAAGCAGCTGGTCGGCGCGGAGAACGCGAAGAAGCCGTTGTCGGACAGCAAGATCGCCCAGATGCTCGGCGAGCAGGGTATCGTCGTGGCGCGTCGGACCATCGCGAAATACCGCGAATCTTTGCGGATTCCGCCGGTCAGTCTGCGCAAGACCCTTTGATGCCGGCCGACGCGCCAACAGCCGAAGGGCATCCCGAACGGAGCGCCTCACCGCCCAATCGCAGTCCCGCGTTCCGCCTTCCCCTCGCAGTCTTTCCGAAGGAGTGGCTAATGAACCTCACCATCAGCGGACATCATCTCGACGTGACGCCGGCGATCCGCGAGTTCGTCATGAACAAGCTGGAGCGAGTGAAGCGACATTTCGACCAGGTGATCGACGTGACCGTGGTCCTGACGGTGGAGAAGCTGCGACAGAAGGCCGAGATCAACCTGCATCTGCGCGGCAAGGACCTGCACTGCGAGGCGACCGACGCCGATCTCTACACGGCCATCGACCTGCTGGTCGACAAGCTCGACCGACAGGTCGTCAAGCACAAGGAATGCGTCCAGGCCCACAACGCCGAGCCGTTGAAGCGGCAGGTCGCCGCGTAGCCTCGTCCACGCGTCACGGGGGCGGCGCGAGCGCCGGCGCCGCGACGCGCGCAGCGCCGGATAACGACGGCGAGCGCACGCGTTTCGCGGCGTTTCGCTGCGTCTATAATCCGCGCTCTTTTCGCGACCCGTCGACGGATTCGGTCCTGTCCGCCGGCGAGCGCCGCGGAGCATCGGGTGGCCATGTACATGAATCTCATCGGCAAGCTGCTTCCCTCGGCGAACGTCGTGCTGGACCTCGAGGCGTCGAGCAAGAAGCGCGTCTTCGAGCAGGCCGGCTTGCTGTTCGAGAACAACCAGGGCCTGGCCCGCAGCCGGGTCTTCGACAGCCTGTTCGCCCGGGAGCGCCTCGGTTCGACCGGGCTCGGGCAACAGGTCGCCATCCCGCACGGGCGCATCAAGGGCCTGCGCGAACCGGTCGCGGCGTTCATCCGCCTCGCCGATCCCATCCCGTTCGACGCGCCGGACGGTCGACCGGTCGCCATCCTGGTGTTCCTGATGGTGCCGGAACAGGCGACGCAGGCGCATCTCGAGATCTTGTCCGAACTGGCGCAGATGTTGTCGGACCCCGCGTTCCGCGAACAGCTCGGCTCGGCACCGGACGCCGGCGGCGTCCACCGCCTGCTGGTGGACTGGGAACCGTTCCGGCCCGCGGCCTGACCCTCGTTCGCGGCGACGCACCGGTCGACCCACCCGCGCCAGCGACTTCGTCGATCCCGTGTCCACGGTCCGCAAGCTGTTCGACGACAACCGGGAAGCCCTCGGCCTGTCGTGGGTCGTCGACGAAGCCGTCGAGGCGGATCCCGAAGCGCGCGCCAAGGCGGACAGCGCCTTCAAGGAAGCCCATCTCGCCGTCACCGACCTGATCGGCTACTACAACCTGATCCATCCCAATCGCATCCAGGTGGTGGGGCGCCGGGAGGTCGACTACTTCCAGATGCTGTCGGAGCGGCGCCGCAGCAACTGGCTGCTGGACCTGAGCGAACGTCCCCCGCCCGCGGTGATCTTCGGCGACGGGCAGGTCCCGTCGCCCGAGTTCCTGGCCGCGTGCGAGAGCGCCCGCATCGCACTGATCGCGTCGACCCGGCCGGCCGTGCAGATCATCGAGTCCGTGCGCAGCTACCTTGCCAAGACGCTGGCCGACCGCACGACGCTGCACGGCGTGTTGATGGACGTGCTCGGCGTCGGAATCATCATCACCGGCGAGTCGGGCCTGGGCAAGAGCGAGCTCGGTCTCGAACTGATCTCCCGCGGCCACGGGCTCGTGGCCGACGACGTGGTGGAGCTGGCGCGGGTGGGACCCAACACCATCGAGGGCCACTGCCCGACGCTGCTGGCCAACCTGCTCGAGGTGCGCGGCCTCGGTCTGCTCGACATCAAGGCCATCTTCGGCGAGACGGCCGTGCGCCGGAAGATGCGGCTGCGGATGATCGTGCACCTGGTCAAGCACAGCACGATGGAGGAGGAGTACCAGCGGCTGCCGCTCGACGTGCTGACGCAGAACGTCCTCGGCATCGAGGTGCGCAAGGTGGTGATCCCGGTGGGCCTCGGACGCAACATCGCCGTGCTGACCGAAGCCGCGGTGCGCAACACCATCCTGCAGCTGCGCGGCATCGACACGCTCGCCGATTTCATGACGCGCCAGACCGCGGCGGTCCACGCCAACAGCCAGCCCGACGCGCCGCCCCCGGTCGATCCGCGCCGCGCCTGAGCGGAACGTCTGTCCGTCGGCGGGGCCGCGTGATGTAATGAGTCACGCCGCGCATCCCGCGCCGGCGGTCACTCGAGGAGAACACCGTGAACCGACTATTGCAGCGCGTCGCGCAGGTCCTGCCGTTCGTGATCGCCGCGACGCCGATCGCCTGGCAGCCGGCCCTGGCCGCCGACGGCGCGATGAGCTCGTCGCAGTCGCGGATGTCGGTCTGCGCCAAGCAGAACAAGGGCAAGACCGGCGACGACTACAGAAAGGCCCAGAGCGACTGCCTGAAGGGTGACGACGCGGTGGCCGCGACGCCGATGACCCAGCAGCAGAAGATGGCGAGGTGCAGCAAGCAGAACAAGGGCAGGACCGGCGACGACTACAGAAAGGCGCAGAGCGACTGCCTGAAGGCCTGAGCCACACGTCGCGCAACGAGCGGGCGGCGCACCGCGTTCGCTCGCGCTCCGCACGCGGTCGTCGCCGTCGCATCCACCTCGCCCCTCCGATGCGCGTCATCCTCGTCACCGGCATGTCCGGCTCCGGCAAGTCGATCGCCCTGCACGTCCTCGAGGACGCCGGCTATGCGGTGGTCGACAACCTGCCCGCGCGTTTCCTGGTCGACGTGATCGGCGACCTGGACTCGCGCTGTGCCGGTCGGGCGGCGGTCAGCATCGACGTGCGAGCGGGCGTCGACGCGGTCCACGAGCTGCCGTCGCTGCTGCCGGCGCTGCGCGCACGGGGACACGACGTGCAGCTGCTGTACATCACGGCCGACAACGCCACGCTCGTGCAGCGCTACTCGGAGACGCGGCGCCGCCATCCGCTGTCGGCCCACGAATGGCAGAGCGACCCGCCGTCCGACTCGCGTGGGCTAGACGAAAGCATCGACGAGGAACGTCGCCTGCTGCAACCGCTCGAGGGTCTGGGATACCTGATCGACACCAGCCGCCTGCCCGCGCAGGCGCTGCGGCAATGGGTGCGCGATTTCATCGGCACCGAGCGCGCCGAGCTGACGCTGTCGTTCGAATCGTTCGCCTACAAGCAGGGCGTGCCCGGCGATGCCGACCTGGTGTTCGACGTCCGCTGCCTGCCCAATCCGTTCTACGAGCCGGCGCTGAAGCCGCTGACCGGGCTCGACCGGCCGGTGGTCGACTATCTCGAAGCGGTGCCCGCGGTGGCGCGCATGGTCGACGACATCGAGGGTTTCATCACGCGCTGGCTGCCGGCCTATTCGGCCGACAGCCGCAGCTACCTCACCGTCGCCGTGGGCTGCACCGGCGGCCAGCATCGCTCGGTCTACTGTGTCGAAACGCTCGCCAGTCGCCTGCGAGCCGTGCACCCGGCCCTGGTGCGGCATCGTGCGCTGTCCTGGATGGCGCGGCATCCCGTGACCACTCATCGCTGATAGCGACATGTCCGCTTCGTTACCGATCTTTCCGCTCAACACCGTCCTCTTTCCGGGCGGTCTGCTTCCGCTACGCGTCTTCGAGGCCCGCTACATGGACATGGTGCGAGCGGCCATGCGCGACGGCAGCGATTTCGGCGTCTGCCTGATCCGCAAAGGGAGCGAGGTCGGCGACCGCGCGCTCGAGATCGAGGAGATCGGCTGTCGCGCGCGCATCGACCACTGGAACATGGAGCAGCTCGGCGTGCTCGAGATCGCGACCACCGGCACCGAACGGTTCCACATCGCGTCGACGCGGGTGCAGAACGACGGGCTGATGGTGGCCGAGGTCGAGGCGCTGGAAGCCGAGCCCGCGGCGACGCTGCCGGTCGAAGCCACCGACTGCCTGCTGCTGCTCAAGCGGATCGTCGAACGGCTGGACACGGCGCGGGCCGCGGACACCGAAGACCAGCCGATGCAGCTGGCCATCGCGGAACCCTATCGCTTCGACGATGCGACGTGGGTCGGCAACCGGCTCTGCGAACTGCTGCCGATCGCCCCGGGCGCGAAGCAGAAACTGATGGCGTTGACCGACGGACCGACGCGTCTCGAGATCGTGCAGCGCTACCTGAAGCAGAACGGCATCGTCTGATCGCGTCGGCGCATCACGGCTCGCGCGCCCGCGTCGCGAGCAACGCGCGGACCGGCGTCGGCAAGCCCAGTTGGGCGAGCTCGTCGAAGCGGACCCAGCGGCTCGCGCCCGCCGGATCCTCGCAGCGCGTGTCCACCGCCGGTCCCGCGCTGATCCGCACGGTGTCCGCGTGCAGCACGAAGTGCGTGAAGCCGTGCACGAAGCCGGGGCCGGTCTGGACGGGGCCGGGCGCATCGAAGCGTCGCCGGGCCGCATCGAGCGAGTCGGCGTCGTCGGGCGGGATCTCCGGCAACGACCACAAGCCGCCCCAGATCCCCGACGGCGGTCGACGCTCGAGGAACACCCGGTCGCCGCGCGTGACCAGCAGCAACGCGGTCCGTCGCTCGGGCAGGGGCTTGCGGGCGACGCGCATCGGCAGGTCCTCCTCGCGACTCGCGCGGTGAGCCAGGCAGCGCGTCTCGAGGGGGCAGATCAGGCAGGCCGGGCGACGCGGCGTGCAGACCGTCGCGCCGAGGTCCATCAAGCCCTGCGTGTAGCGCTCGATGTCGGCGTCGGGCAGCAACGACTCGCTCAACGCCCACATCCGCGCCGTGTAGGCCGCTGGGCGCTGGTCGCCCTCGACCAGGAACACGCGGGCGAGCACGCGCTTCACGTTGCCGTCGAGGATCGCGGCCTTCCGGGCGAACGCGAACGCCGCGATGGCGCCTGCCGTCGACCGGCCGACGCCGGGCAACGTCTCGAGCAGCGCCGGGTCCTCGGGGAACTGTCCGCCGTGCCGCTCGACCACCTGCCGTGCGGCCGCGTGCAGGTTGCGCGCCCGCGAGTAGTAGCCGAGGCCGCTCCAGCGCTGCATCACGTCGTCGAGCGACGCCTCGGCGAGCGCCCGCACGTCGGGAAAGCGGTCGAGGAAGCGTCGATAGAAGGGAATGACCGCGGCGACCTGGGTCTGCTGCAGCATGACCTCGGCCAGCCAGACCCGGTACGCGTCGCGCGCCGCGCCGAGCTGTTGCCACGGCAGCGTGTGCCGGCCCCGGGTGCGCTGCCAGGCGATCAGCAGCGGGGCGAACAGCGCGGCCTCGATCGGTCGATCGGGCGCGTCGGTCAAAAGATCAGCGACGCCTGTTCCGCATCGATGCGGGCATGGAGGATGGTCCGCAACGCATCGTCGTGATCGTGCAGCGCGGCCAGCAGGGCGGCGACCTCGGCCTCGCCGGTGCCGACTTCCCCGAGTCGCTCCTCGAGCGTCTCGCTGGTGTCCTGGATGTGCTTGATCGAGTCGAGGCGCCGCCGCAGCTGGCTCTGGTGCTCGCGGATCTGCCCTTCGAGCGGCGCCATCACGGCCTTCAGCCACGCCTCGACGTCGCGGTTCGCGGTCTCGAACGTCTCGCGCACGCGGCTCGCGATGGACTCGAAGAACTTCTGCGTCAGGACCAGCTGGTCGTTGGAGAAGATCACCACGAGACCGAAGCGGTCGTGATAGACGTCCTCGACGCGGATCACCTCGTTCTGGTAGCGCGACAGCGAGAACTTCATCGGCGCGGCCAGCATCATCCCGTGGTCGCTGGCGAACTTGCGATACATGCCCGACACCATGCCGGCGATCTCGTCGGTCTTGGACTGCGAACGGGCCAGGCGCGCGCGGGCGCTGTCGAAGAAGCCTTCCATCACGCCGCGCAGCCCGGTCGAGAACCACGAGCGGACCATGCGTTCGCGCGTCGCGCGGATCTCGTCGCGAAGCGGCGTGACGCCGAGTTCGACGAACAACTCGCTGGCCGCCTTGCCGAACACCGAGCGCAGCGCCTGGAACGCGATCAGGCTGCGGTCGAAGGCGGTCTTCTCGGCGCGCACGCGCGACACCATGTGCGTGACGACGCTGGTGTTCTTGCCGCGCAGCGCCCGCAGTTCGGCCACCTGGCGCTGGTAGCCGGCGGCGCGCGACTGCAGCACGCCGCGCGTGCCGTCGATCAGCGTGCCCATCTCGCGGTCGACGATGTCCTGGAAGATCTCCTGCTTGTGCGGGATCAGCTCGATCGACAACGCCCGCTCGAGCGCCGGCAGCCGACTCTTCAGCAGCAGCGCATGATCGTCGTGCACCTTGGCGCTCAGGCCCTTCTGCGCCGAGACCGGGAAGACCTGGGCCGCATCGAGCTCGAGCGTCTTCGCACAGCTCTCGACCTGCCGCTCGATCATGCGGTCGATCTCGTCGCCGGGCGTGAGGTCGTCCCACAGGCTGTCGATCTTGTTCAGCACGACGATGCGGCCGCGACCCCGGGCCTTCGAGATGTGCTGGCGCCAGACCTCGATGTCGGTCTTGGTCACGCCGGTATCCGCGGCCAGGATGAACAGCACCGCGTGCGCGTTGGGGATCAGGTTGAGCGTCAGCTCGGGCTCGGTGCCGATGGCGTTCAGCCCCGGCGTGTCGAGGATCACCAGGCCCTGCGCCAGCAACGGATGCGGGAAGTTGACGATCGCATGGCGCCACATCGAGATCTCGATGGTGCCGGCCTCGTCGACCAGCATCTGCTGGTCCGGGTCGTCGCCGTCGTAGAGTCCGTAGCGCTGCGCCTCTTCGAGCGGCACGCGCTTGGTCAGGCTCACCTGGCGGAACGCGTCGAGCATGCCGTCGCCCGACCCGGTGTCCAGCGCGAAGACCTGCCACTCGTCGGGCAGGGCTCGGTAGTCGGCGGTAGTCGCGTGCTGCGCCCGCGTCTCGATCGGCAGCAGGCGGATCGACGGCGGCAGCGTCTCGTCGTACATCAGCTCGGTCGGGCACATCGTCGTGCGACCCGCGGACGACGGCAGGATGCGCTTGCCGTAGTCGGCGAAGAAGATCGCGTTGATGAGCTCCGACTTGCCGCGCGAGAACTCGGCGACGAAGGCGATCGTGAGCCGGTCGTCGGCGAGCTGGCCGATCAGCCGCGCCACGCGGGCCTCGACGTCCCGGTCGAGCAGCTGCGCCGCCTGCAGCCAGTCGCGATAGCGTCCGATCGCCCGCGTGAGCTCGAAGCGCCACGTGCTGTATTCCTGGAATTTCTCGACGAGGCTGTGCATGAGCGGTGGGCGGCGACGGGCGACCCCGGTCGCTGACCGGCGCGAACCGTTCGGGGCGAAGTGAGCATACGGTGAGCGTCGTGTGGCGCATAGCCGGAACACGACGGGAAAAGACGGCCTGTCGCATTCGTCAGACAGGCGGCGCCCGACGTCGCGCGCCGACGTCAGTGCTGGCATCGCGGGCAATAGAAGGTCGAGCGCTGACCCTGGCGAATGGTGCGGATCGGGGTGCCGCACACCCGGCACGGCAGCCCGGTGCGGTCGTAGACGAAGGATTCGAGCTGGAAGTAACCCGCCGCCCCGTCGGCACCGACGAAGTCGCGAAGCGTGCTGCCGCCCTTGTCGATCGCGGCCGCGAGCGTTTCGCGAATCGCCACCGCCAGCGTGACGTAGCGCGACAGCGAGATGCGGCCGGCGGCGGTCCGCGGATGGATGCGGGCGCGAAACAGGCTCTCGGACGCGTAGATGTTGCCGACGCCCACGACCGCCTCGCCGGCGAGCAGGAACGGCTTGACGGCGAGCGACTTGCCGCGCGACAGGCGATGCAGCAGCGCGCCGCCGAGTCCCGCGTCGAAGGCGGCCGAGAACGGCTCGATGCCGAGCTTCTGGAACGTCGCGCGGTCGAGGACCGGCCCGTCGACCGACGCATGCCACAGCATCAGCCCGAAACGGCGCGGATCGTTGAAGCGCAAGACCCGGTCGCCGAGCAGCAGGTCGACATGGTCGTGCGGGCGCAGCGGCGTATCGGCCGGCATCACCCGCAACGTGCCGGTCATCCCGAGGTGGACCAGCAGGGTTCCGTCGCGGACGATCGCCGTCGATGTCGGGTCCGTCGTCGCCGCTCCGGGCGCTGCGCCCGCAGCCCGATCGGCGCAGTCGATCAGAATGAACTTTCCGCGTCGGCGCACGGTCTCGATGGTCAGTCCCGCCAACGTTTCCGCCAGGGCCGACGGCACCGGAAGCCGCAGGTCCGCCTGGCGGACGACGACCCCCTCGACGATGCGTCCGACGACGCCTGGCTCGATCCCGCGGCGGGTGACTTCGACTTCCGGCAGTTCCGGCATGCGGGACGCTCCGGCGGGGCGTGAGAAAGGGTGACTCGCCGATCGACCGATACGGCGGCAACCGGTTTGTGTCGGTTGCCGTGACGAGAGCTTTCAACCTACCATCGATCCAACCTCATCCATGAGCGGGCCACCGTGAACACACGTACCGAAGCATCGAACCGGCGGGCGCGCAGCCCGCGGCGCACGGACCTGCGGCCTCTCGTCGCCGGCCTGTTCGGGGCGCTGGCGCTGTGGTCGACGGCGCCCGCCGCGGCGCAGGATGTCGTCGCTCCGTTGCCCGGCATCGCCGACAGCGACGCGACGCTGCCGGACAACCCGCTGACGTCGGCGACGCTGTTCAAGCTGATGATGTCCGAGATCGCGGCGCAGCGCGGCGCGCCGGACGCGTCGTTCGCGACCGAGCTCAAGCTGGCGCGCGAGACCCGGGATCCGCGCATCGCCCGGCGCGCGACCGAGTTCGCGGTGCAGTCGCGCCAGCCCGCGGCGGCGGTCGAGGCGGCGCGCCTGTGGACGGAACTGAGCCCCGACTCGCGCGTGGCCGCCGACACCTACCTGACGCTGCTGGTGCTGTCGGCCCGCTTCGACGAAGCCGAGCCGCTGCTCGCCGCCAAGATCGCGGCCGCGCCGTCGAAGTCGCAAGCGCTGGTCCAGGTCTACGGTTTGTTGACGCAGGCGCCCAACCGGGGACAGGTCTACGTCGCGATGCGCCGCCTCGCGGGCGCCTATCCGTCGCTGCCCGAGGCGCACATGGTCGTCGCGCAGGCGGCGCAGGCGGCCGGCGACAAGACCAACGCGGTCGAGGAAGCACGCGCCGCGGTGCGCCTGCAGCCGGACTCCGAAGCCGCGACGATCATGCTGGCGCAGTTCCAGCAGTTCGATAACCCGAAGGAGGCCGACGCCGTGCTGTCCGGCTTCATCGCGCGCAATCCGAAGTCGGTGCAGATGCGGCTGGGTTACGCGCGCTTCCTGAACGGCGAGAAGCGCTTCGACGAGTCGGCGACCCAGCTCGCCCGGGTGCGGAAGGACGCGGCGAACGAGCCCGAGACGATCTATTCCCTGGGCCTGCTGGCCTACCAGGCCAATAAGCCGCAGGACGCCGAGGCCTACTTCAAGCGCTTCGTCGATCTGCGCGTGCCGGCGAAGAAGACCAAGGCGCCGGTGGTGGCAGAGGACGATGTGGACGGCGCCGACGACGCGGCCGACGCGGTCGAGACGGTCGACGACTCGGCGGGCCCGGGTCGCGGCCCCGACCGAGCCTACCTGTACCTCGCGCAGATCGCCGAGGACGCGAAGGACTATCCCCGCGCGCTGGGCTGGCTCGACAAGGTCGGCGCGGGCGCCGAGTTCGGCAACGCGCGCATCCGTCGCGCGTTGATCCTCGCGCACCAGGGCAAGCTCGACATCGCCCGCAACGAACTGCACGCGCTGCCCATCGGTTCCCCGGCGCAGGCCACGCAGCTCGCGCTCGCCGAGGCGCAGATGCTGCGCGACGCCGACCAGAACCAGGCGGCCTATGACTTTCTCGGCGGCGCGATCGAGAAGGCACCCAACAACCCGGACCTGCTCTACGACTACGGCATGACCGCCGAGAAGCTGGGGCGTTTCGAGGTGCTCGAGAACGCGATGCGCTCGGTGATCCGGGTCCGTCCCGACAACGCGCAGGCGTACAACGCACTGGGCTACACGCTGGCCGATCGCAACGAACGCCTCGACGAGGCGAAAGCGCTGATCGAGAAGGCCAACGCGCTGTCGCCCGACGACGCGTCGATCCTCGACAGCCTCGGCTGGGTGCAGTACCGGCTCGGCAACAACGGCGATGCGCTGGTCAACCTCGAACGGGCCTACAAGCTGCGCAACGACGCCGAGATCGCCGTTCATCTCGGCGAGGTGCTGTGGATCAGCGGCCGACCGGCCGATGCCGAGCGCGCCTGGCGCGAAGCGAGCGCCAAGGAGCCGCAGAACGCGGCGCTGCGCCAGACGCTCGCGCGCTTCAACGTGCAGGTCGGCAAGCGCTAGCGGCCCACGCTCTTGTTCGCTCGCCGGCGACGCGGCCTCGGCGTCGCGTTCTCCCTGATGGTGCTGTGCGCGGTCGCCGGATGCGCCACGACGCGCCCGGCCGCGCTCGCACGGGTGCTCGACGGACGCACGGTCGAGGGCCGGCTCTCGGTGCGCTACAAGGACCTCGAGACCGCGAAGGAAGAGTCGCTGTCCGGGCGCTTCGTGTGGACCGCGGCGGCGGACGAAGTGGAACTCAGCCTGCTCGACCCGCTCGGCCAGACCGTCGCGCTGGTCCGCTCGGGCACCCACGGGTCGTCGATCACGTTCAGGGACGGACATCGCGTCGACGGCGCGACGCCCGAGAGCCTGACGCAGAACACGCTGGGATGGACGCTGCCGCTGGGTGGATTGAGCGACTGGCTCGACGGCCAGCCGGATCGCAATCGACCGGCGACCCGGCTGGCCGACGGCCGACTGCTGCAGGACCGCTGGACCATCCGTTTCGTCGCTGCCGACGACGCAGCGGCCGGCGCGCCGCCGAAGCGCATCGACCTCGCCTATCCCGGACCCCCGGTCGAAGTCGAGATGCGATTGGTCGTCGACGGCCGCGGCGGACCGTGAACGACGGCCCGGACACGAGCGTGTCCGCCATGCGCTATCCGGCGCCGGCCAAGCTCAATCTCTTCCTGCACGTGGTCGGCCGGCGCGCCGACGGCTACCACCTGATCCAGAGCGCGATGCGGCTGATCGACCTGGCCGACGAACTGACGATCGCGGTCCGCGACGACGGTCTGGTGGTGCGGGCCGGCGAGGTCGCCGGAGTCGCGGAAGCCGACGACCTGGCGATCCGCGCCGCGCGGCTGCTGCGCACGGCCGCCGGCGTGCAGCGCGGTGCGACGATCGGCATCGACAAACGCATTCCGATGGGCGGCGGGCTCGGTGGCGGCAGCTCGGACGCCGCCACCGTGCTGCTTGTGCTCAACCGCTTGTGGGCCCTCGACTGGTCGCGCGACCGACTGATCGCGCTCGGCGCGACCCTGGGCGCCGACGTGCCCTTCTTCATCGGTGGCGGCGACGCGTTCGTCGAGGGCATCGGCGAACGGGTCACGCCGATCGTGCTCGACGACGCCTTCTACGCGGTCGTGCACCCCGGCGTGTCGGTGCCGACCGCGGTCGTCTTCGGGGCGGCCGAATTGACAAGGGATGGCGAAGTCCTCAAAATCTCGGACTTTTCGAAAAGCGGATTCGCCGCCGCCGGGCACGCGCCGCACGCACGGTCGTCCGAGTTTCTCGCGCCGCGCGCAGCCCCGATGTTTCGCAATCATCTCGAAGCCGTGGCCACCCTCCGTTTCGAACCGGTCCGCGAGGCGCTCGACTGGTTGTCGCACGGTCCGAACGGCGCGTGGCGCGGTGGACGGGGGCCGGCCCGCATGAGCGGTTCCGGGGCCTGCGTCTTTCGCGAGTTCGACAGTCGCGAGACGGCTGCCGAGTGCCTGGCTCATCTGCCGGGGACCTGGGCCGGATGGAGCGTCGGCAGCCTCGCGACGCATCCGCTCGTCGCCGGTCGCGGCGAGACCGCGTAGAACACTGCGGCGCGAGCCCGGCAGGACAGGATTGGCCGCCGCTCACTGCGTGCGGCAAAGCGGTTGTGTAGGGGAGTCGCCAAGTTGGTTAAGGCACTGGATTTTGATTCCAGCATGCGAAGGTTCGAATCCTTCCTCCCCTGCCAGATCTTCGCTGTGCCCTCCGATCGCGCCTGCCGGCGCCTCGGCGGGTCGGCCGGTGCGACCCGATTTCGAGGCAGGACGGACCATGGCCGAAGGCCTGATGGTGTTCACCGGCAACGCCAACCCGCTGCTCGCGGCGGCGGTGTCGCGCAGCCTCAACCTGCCGCTCGGCAAGGCGACGGTGGGTCGCTTCTCGGACGGCGAGGTGAACATCGAGATCCAGGACCACGTGCGCGGCAAGGATGTGTTCGTGCTGCAGTCCACCTGCGCACCCACCAACGACAACCTGATGGAGATCATGGTGATGGCCGACGCGTTGAAGCGTTCGTCGGCCGGCCGCGTGACCGCGGCGATCCCGTACTTCGGGTACGCGCGGCAGGACCGGCGGCCGCGCAGCGCGCGGGTCGCGATCAGCGCGAAGGTGGTGGCCAACATGCTGCAGGTCGCGGGGATCGACCGGGTGCTGACGATGGACCTGCACGCCGACCAGATCCAGGGCTTCTTCGACATCCCGGTCGACAACATCTACGCGTCGCCGATCCTGCTGGCCGACCTGTACAAGCAGGACATGACCAACCTGCAGGTGGTGTCGCCGGATGTCGGCGGCGTGGTCCGCGCGCGCGCGTTCGCGAAGCGTCTCGACACCGACCTCGCGATCATCGACAAGCGGCGGCCGCGCGCCAACGTGGCCGAGGTGATGAACATCATCGGGGACGTCGACGGCCGCATCTGCGTGATCATGGACGACCTGGTCGATACCGCGAACACGCTGTGCAAGGCAGCGGCGGCGTTGAAGGAACGGGGCGCGCTGCGGGTGCTGGCGTACTGCACGCACCCGGTGCTGTCGGGTGGCGCGGTGCAGCGCATCGACACGTCGAGCCTCGACGAACTGGTGGTGGTCGACACCATCCCGCTCAACCGCGACGCGCAGAAGAGTCCCAAGATCCGCCAGATCTCGTGCGCGCCGCTGCTGGCCGAGACGATCGCCCGGATCAGCAAGGGCGACTCGGTGAGCTCGCTGTTCGCGGAATAGGTCGGATCGCCGAGAGGCGAAGAGTCTTTACGCCGGTCGCGACGTTCCGCGGCGATCGGCCGAGCGGTACGCGGAACACGGTTTCGTCTGGTCGCGGACGATCCCGGGAGGCGCCGAAATCGTTCGGTCCCTCCATCAACAATCCTGGAGAAGTACATGAAAGTCGTCGCCACATCACGCAGTACGCAAGGCACGAGTGCGAGCCGCCGCCTGCGTCTGACCGGCCGGGTCCCGGGCATCGTCTACGGCAGCACGGACGCCCCCGTCTCGATCGAGCTCGATCACAACGATCTGTTCCACGCGCTTCGCAAGGAGGCGTTCCACGCGTCGATCCTCGACCTCGAGATCGATGGCGCCGCCGCCAGCAGCGTGCTGCTGCGGGACGTGCAGATGCATCCGTTCAAGCAGCAGGTCCTGCACATCGATTTCCAGCGGGTCGCGGCGAACGAGAAGATCCACGTGCGCGTGCCGATCCACTACGTCAACGCGGACAGCTCGCCGGCGGTCAAGCTGTCGGCCAACGTGATCAGCCACGTGATGAACGACATCGAGGTCACCTGCCTGCCGAAGGACCTGCCGGAATTCATCGAGATCGACCTCGGCAACCTCGAGGCGCAGGGCGCGGTGCACGTGTCGGACCTGAAGCTGCCGGAAGGCGTGACGGTGACGCCGCAGGCCGAGGAAGTCATCGCCACCGCGACGATGCCCGACGAGATGGTCGAGCAGGAGATCGTGCAGCCGGCCGTCGAGGCGACTGCCGCGACCGCGGCGCCGGCTGCGGCCGACAAGGGCGGCGACAAGAAGTAGGTCGCCGGGACGGGACGGGAGCCCCCGTTCCGCGAGGACTTTCCCTCGGCGCGGTCGTCGCCCGGCACCGCTCAGACGCCGTCCGCTGCGCCGCCGAGATAGGTGGCCTGGACGCGCGCGTCGATCGCGAGGTCGCGCGACGCCCCACGCAGCACCACTTCGCCGGTTTCCAGGACATAGCCGTGGTCCGAGCTTTCCAGCGCGGCGCGCGCGTTCTGCTCGACCAACAGGATCGACACGCCGTCGGCTCGCAAGTCGCGGACGAAACCGAGGATCTGGCGCACCACCAACGGAGCCAGCCCGAGGCTCGGCTCGTCGAGCATCAGCAACCGGGGCGCCGACATCAGCGCCCGACCCAGCGCCAGCATCTGGCGCTCGCCGCCCGATAGCGTGTCGGCCCGTTGGCGACGACGCTCGGCGAGGCGCGGGAAGCGCCGGTACACGCCGTCGAGCCGCGACTGCAGCGTGGCCCGCGACAGGCGCTTCGCGTAGGCGCCCAACTGCAGGTTGTCGCGCACCGACAGCTCGCCGAACAGCTCGCGCTTCTCGGGCACGAGGCAGAGGCCGCGCTCGACCCGCGCCTCGACGTCGAGCGCGTGCAGGTCGACGCCGTCGAAGCGCAGCGTGCCGTGCGACGGCAGCAGACCCATCGCGGCCGCAAGCAGGGTCGTCTTGCCGGCACCGTTCGGCCCGATCACCGATACGATCCGGCCGGCCGCCAGCGACAGCGACACGCCTCGCACCGCGTCGACCTGCCCGTAGGAGACGTGCAGGTCGACGATCTCGAGCAGCGGCGTCGTCATGCCGCGCTCGTCCCCTCACCGCCGCCGCTGCGCTCGATGTCGTCACTCGTGCTGTGCCCCCCGCTGTGCCCCCCGCTGTGCCCCCCGCTGTCACCGAGGTACGCCGCCTGCACCTGCGGGTCCGCGCGCACGACGGCCGGCGACCCCTCGATGAGCTTGGCCCCGAAGTTCATCACCACCAGTCGATCGACCAGCTTCATCACGAAGTCCATGTCGTGCTCGACGATGAGGATGGTCACGCCGTCGTCGCGCAGGCGTCGCAGCAGGGTGCCGAGCGCCTCCTTCTCATGGTGACGCAGGCCCGCGGCCGGCTCGTCGAGGACCAGCAAAACCGGGTCGGTCGCGAGGGCCCGCGCGATTTCCAGCACGCGCTGCGTGCCGAGCGGCAGGCTGCCCGCCAGTTCGTCGGCGCGCTCGGCAAGGCCGATGCGGGCGAGCTGCGCGCGGGCTTCGGCGAGGCTGGCCCGCTCCTCGCGTCGATC
>CAHJXF010000006.1 GCA_903644065.1 Betaproteobacteria bacterium | reverse complement strand
CGGTCGACCGGTGTTGGGCCGCGCACGACCGGACCGCCGCCGACCATCGCCACGAGCGTGCTCGGCACGAGCAGCGCGAGCGCGACGTGGACGCAGAGGAAGCCGAAGATCGACGCCATGCAGAGGAAGTGCACCAGCCGCACGTTCTGGAAGCCGCCGAACAGCGTCACCAGTTCGGACAGCTGGATCGGCTTCCACAACGTGAGCCCGGAGATCACGATTAGCACGCCGGCCGCCATGACGCCGAGATACAGCACCTTTTGCACGGCGTTGTAGAGGGTCGGATCGTCGTGGGCGAGCTTGAAGCGCAGCGCGTCGCGCACGTCGCCGACCAGGTCGCGGGCGCGGATTGGCCACAGCATGCGGCGAAAGCGGCCGGTCGCGAGGCCGTAGGTCAGGTAGGCGATGCCGTTCAGGACCAGGATCCACATGAAGAGAAAGTGCACCTGCAGGCCGTGCTGCGTCCACGGTCCGATCGTCAGCCAGTCGGGGAAATGCAGCCAGCCGAAGATCACTTCGTCCTCGTAGATCTTCCAGCCGGACAGGATCATAAAGACGACGGCGACCGCGTTGGTCCAGTGCATGATCCGCAGCGGGATCGGGTGCAGCTTCCTGTCGGCCTTCATCGCACGCCTCGTGGTTGGTCGGGCCTGCCGCGCAACGCGACGCGTCTCGACCGGGCGCAAGAATAGCGCCCCGGCCTATCGGTCGAACGACAGCGCCATTTCTTTCATTCCGTCGGCGAAATCGTTGCGCAGCGTCCAGCCGAGCTCGTCGCGCAGGCGAGACGAGTCGGCGACGATATGTCGCACGTCGGCCAGGCGGTACTTGCCGGTGACGATCGGACGCGGCCCGTCGAGCGCCTCGGCGAGCGCGCCGGCCATCTGCCCCACCGTACGCGGCGTGCCCGAGCCGACGTTGTAGGCGCGCACGCCGGCCGGATGCTGCTCGGTGGCGAGCACGGTGGCCGCGGCGATGTCGCGCACGTGGACGAAGTCGCGCCGCTGGCCGCCGTCCTCGAACACCTGCGGCGCCACGCCGCGGCGCAGCGACGACAGGAAGATCGCGGCCACGCCCGCGTACGGCGTGTCGCGCGGCATGCCGGGTCCGTAGACGTTGTGATAGCGCATCGCGGCGACCGAACCGCCGGTGACCCGCGCCCAGTTGCTCGACAGCAGCTCCTGCGCGAGCTTGGTGGTGGCGTAGACATTGCGCGGATCGGTGGCCACGTCCTCGCCGACCATCGCCGGCGCCAGCTGCTCGCCGCAGATCGGGCACGGCGGCTCGAATTGCCCGGCGGCCATCGCCTCGTCGAGCCGCGGGCCCGGCGCCACGCGGCCGTGGACCGGACACAGGCCCTGACCTTCGCCGTAGACCACCATCGAACTGGCCAGGGTCAGCCGTCCGACCTTCGCGCGCGCCATCGCAGCGAGGACCTCGCCGGTCCCGTAGTCGTTCGACGAGACGTAGTCGGGCGTGTCGCCGATGTCGACGCCGAGGCCCACCTTCGCCGCCAGGTGGATCACCGCGTCGATGCCGCGCAGCGCGCCGTCGAGCGCCCTGGCGTCGCGCACGTCGGCGCGCACGAAGTCCACCGGCGATGGCGGCGTCCACGGGCGGTCGGCATGCACGTCGGGTCGCAGCGAGTCCATCACGCGGATGGTGTGGCCGCGGGCGATCAGCTCGTCGAGCACGTGGCGGCCGATGAAGCCGGCCCCGCCGGTCAGGAGGATGTTCATCGGCCGGCCGTCCGCGACGACGCCGCCTCGGCGCGCAGCGACGTGGCCAGTCGCACGAAGGTCGTCGTGATAATCCACGCGGCCTTCATACCGGCCGCGAGGTCGCCGGACACCTTCGACACACCGCCGCGGCGACAGCGATGGTCCACCGGGATCTCGAGCACGCGCCAGCCGCCCGCCGCCACCTTCATCTGCATCTCCAGGTTCCAGCCGTAGGTCTGCTCGGTCATGCCGAGCGCCCGCAGCCGGTCGACGCGCGCGGCGCGAAACGGCGACATGTCGGTGTAGTGCACGCGATAGACGGCACGGATCAGGTGACCCGCGACCCAGCCGGCGACGATCTGCTGCGGCGTCATGCTGCCCGGCTCGCGGCTGCCGCGCAGTCGCGAGCCCATCACGAAGTCGGCCTCGCCCGCGACGATCGGTCCGACCACCGCCGCGAGGTAGCTCGGCACGTCGCTGCCGTCGCCGTCCAGGAAGCAGACGAACTCGGCTTCCGGCGCCACGGCCGCGAGGCCCTTCGCGCAGGCCCGGCCGTAGCCCCGCTGGGGCTGCGCGACGACGGTCGCGCCCGCGGCCATCGCGGCGTCGCGCGTGCCGTCCGTGGATCCGTTGTCGACGACGATCACCTGGTCTCCGCCCTGCGCCAGCACGTCGCGGACCACGGCGCCGATCGCGTCCTGTTCGTCGAGGCAGGGGATGACGATGGAGACGAAGCGCGGTCCGGAGGGAAACTGCATGGGATCTGGAGGACGTCGGGTGCGGTGAGTGGAGCGAGCCGTGGCGTCGGCGCGGGCGGAGTCGGCGGTCAGGCGCTGCGCAGCTGCTGCCGTCGACGCTCGAGGAAGCGGCGGGTCGCGGGCGCATCGACGGCCACGCCCTCCGCGAAGACCGGCGGCTTGCCGACGAATTCGTCCTCGAGCATCCGCAGCGAAGCGGCATCGTCGACGTCGTACCAGCCCGCGACGTTCACGACCGGCAGGTCGATCTCGCCGGCGCGCTCGACGGTCAGGCCGTGGACCGCCGGCGTGCTCCACGGGATGTCCTCGAACAGCCGGGCATGCAGCCGCGACAGCCCGATCAGCGTGTAGCCGCCGTCGCTCGCGGGACTGAGCACGACGTTGTCGCCGCTGCGCAGCGCATCCACGGTGGCACGCAGGATCGACAGCGGCATCGTCGGGCTGTCGGAGTTGAGCAGCACGACGCCGGCGTGCCGCGCCAGCAGGTCCTCGGCACCGTACAGCAGGCGTTCGCCGAAGCCGTCGCCGCGCTGCGGATGGATCGCGAAGCGTTCCGGTATCAGGCGTCGCAGGGTGTCTTCGGATCCGACCGGCGTGTACAACGCGTAGCCGGTCACGCCGCCTTCGTCGACCAGTCGATCGATGGTGCGGGCCAGGTCTTCGATGAAGCACGCCGAGAGACCCGCGCATTCCTCGGGTCGCAGCGGCGGCGACAGCCGGGTCTTGGAGCGCCCGGCTTCCGGGGTCTTGCAGACGATCGCGACGGCGATGGTGGCGGCGCTCATCGGCCGTCCGCGCGGCGGGCTGGCGATGCCATCAACCCGGCTCCTGCGCCGCGAAAACCGAGCAGCCTCTTCGATGCACCGCTTCGACTCTCCGCTTCGACGCAGCGTCTCGATCTCGACTCCCGCACGACAGCGTCATCGCGCCAGGGCCTGCACGAGATCCTCGAACAGGTCGTCCGGATCCTCGAGCCCGGTCGATAGCCGCAGCAGGTCCGACGGACACGGCGTGCCGACGCCCTCGATCGACGAACGGTGCTCGATCAGGCTCTCCACCCCGCCGAACGACGTGGCGCGCTTCCAGACCTCCACGCGCGACGCGACCCGGATCGCGGCGGCCTCGCCGCCGCGCAGGCGGATCGACAGCATGCCGCCGAACATGCCGTCCATCTGATGCGCCGCGACGTCGTGGCCGATGTGCGTCTTCAAGCCCGGGTAGAGCACCGAGGCCACGGCGTCCTGCGACACGAGCAACTGCGCCAGGCGCGATGCCGAGCGACATTGCTCGCGCAGGCGCACTTCGAGCGTTCGCATGCCGCGCAGCAGCAGCCACGCCTCGAACGGCCCGACGATGGCACCGAGGTGACCGCGGACCACGTGGATGTTCTCCCACAGCGCCGAATCGCGCGCGGCGACGACGGCGCCGGCGATGACGTCCGAATGCCCGTTCAGGTACTTGGTCGCCGAATGCACCACGATATCGGCGCCGAACTCGATCGGCCGCGTGATGATCGGCGTGGAGACGGTGGAGTCGACGCACAGAAGCGCGCCGGCCGCATGCGCGATGTCGGCGATGGCCGCGATGTCGGTGATCGTCCACAACGGATTGCTGGGCGTCTCGATCCAGAAGATGCCGGTCTCGCCGGGACGGACGGCCCGGGCGACCGCATCGAGGTCGGACGTGTCGACGAACGACACCGAATGTCCGCCGTAGCGGCCGATGTCGACCAGCCATTCGCGAAAGCCCCAATAGATGACCTCCGACGCGATGACGTGGGTCGGCTTGTCGAGCGCCAGGAACACCGCGGTGGCCGCGGCCATGCCGGAGCCGAACAGCTTGGCGTCGACGGCGCCTTCGAGCGTCGCGAGGACCGACTCGACCTGGCGGACCGTCGCGTTGTCGGTTCGACCGTAGACGAAGCCCGACTCGTAGCCGTTGTCCGCGTCGCGCAGGAACGTGGTCGAGACGTGGACCGGCGGAATCAACGCCCGGGTGACAGAATCGCCCGCGCCATGACCCTGGGCCAGGACCGTCCGCGCCTTTAAAATCGATCGTGCCTTTTGATCCATGGGTCTTCGAGACATGCCAGGTCGTACGATGGTCCGCCGCTCGACGGGCGTCGACACGAATTGATCAGCAACGCGCTCGACGCGAAGTGCGATGACGGCGTCGTCGCAGGCGCCCGCACGAAGCGCAGACGGCCGCCGTGGCGCGACGAGAGCTGGTGCGACCGACCGGCGGTGCGAGGATAGAGCAAAAGACGAGCGCCCCGGCACCGACGGGACCAGCGCTGGCCGATATCGAGACGACGGCGCGCCGATCCCGAATGCCCGCCGGCGCGTTTGGACCGTACCGATTCCGGTCGCGCGGTCGGCGTCCGACGCTGGTCGGACGGGACCGTCGGCCGTTACAGCGACGCGCCGGCCGATCGACGTTCGCTCTCTCTCAAACCGCCAGCACCCCGCCGTCGACCGCCATGATCTGGCCGGTGATGTGCTTGCCCGCATCGCTCGCGAACAGCAGCGCGATGCCCTTCAGGTCCTCGTCGCCGCCGATGCGGCCGAGCGGCGCGTGCGCGGCCAGCTTCTCCTCGCCGAGCGTGGCGAGAATGCCCTTCGTCATCTTCGACGGGAAGAAGCCCGGCGCGATGGCGTTGACGTTGATGTTGTACGGGCCCCATTCGCCGGCCAGCGTGCGCGTGAAATTGACCACCGCGCCCTTGCTGGTGTTGTACGCGATGGTCTGCATCGTACCCGGCGCGTTGCCCTTGAAGCCGGCGATCGACGCCACGCTGATGATGCGGCCCGACTTCCGCGGGATCATGCTGGCCTTGCCCACCGCCTGGCTGGTGAGGAAGATGCCGCGCACGTTGAGGTTCATGACCTTCTCCCAGGCCTCGAGCGGATGGTCCTCGGCCGGAGCGCCCCAGCTCGCGCCGGCGTTGTTGACGAGGATGTCGATCTGGCCCAGCTGCTTCATCGCCGCGGCCACCAGCGGCTGCGCGCCGTCGGTGGTACCGAGATCGGCCGCGATGCCGGTCGCTTCGATGCCCATCGTCTTCAGGTGGTCGACCGCCTCGTCGAGCTCGCTTTGCTTCCGCGACGACAGCACGAGCTTCGCGCCCTGCTCGCCGAGCGCTTCGGCGATCTGCAGCCCGAGGCCGCGCGATCCGCCGGTGATCAGGGCGGTTCGTCCGGTGAGGTCGAACAGTTGCTTGATGCTCATGGTGAATCTCCTGGTGATGTCGTCAGGATCGCCGCGCCGTCCCGGTCAGGCGGCGTCGGTCGTCGAAGGTCGGTCCGGCACGCTGACGAAGTCGAGGACCGCGCGGTCCTTCCGCATCGTCGCGAGGCCGGTCACGACCTGATGGTGGTGCGGGTGATCGAGATAGGCCTCGAGCGCCGTCTCGTCGTCGAAGCTCGACACCAGCACGACGTCGGCGCTGGCCTCCAGTCCGTCGCTGCGGATGCCGACGTCGAACTCGCGGATGCCGGGCACGATGTCGCGGCAGGTGCGCAGCGCGGTCGCGAACCGTTCGGCGTCGGCCGCGTCGTTGAGGGTCCACAGGACGATGTGTCGGAGCATGACGAAGGTAGTCGACGGGCGAGGGTCAGAACCACGCGTCCTGCATGGCCAGCGTGGTGTCGTCGAGCGACGCGAGCAGGTCGAGCATCGGACCGACTTTCGGCAACTCGAACGCGAAGAAGTAGCGGCAGGCCGCCAGCTTGCCCTGGTAGAACGCGGCATCCGCGCCGAGAGCGCCCTCGCCGCTCATCGCACGCATCGCACGCATCGCACGCTTCGCGACCAGCGCCTGCTCGAGCCACATCCAGGCGATGACGATGTGGCCGAACGCCTCGAGGTACACGGTCGCGTTGGCGAGCGTGCGCCCGGCGTCGCCGGCGCCGTGCAGCGCCGCGGTGACCTCCTCCAGCCGCTGCCACTGGTCCCAAAGCTCGGCCGACAGGCGATGCGCATCCGCATCCGCCGTCGCGCGCCCGTGGGCGACGGTCGCGCCGATGCGTGCGGTCAGCGCCTGCAGCGCCGCCCCGCCCTGCATCACCACCTTGCGACCCAGCAGATCGAGGCCCTGGATGCCGTGCGTGCCTTCGTGGATCGGGTTGAGCCGGTTGTCGCGATAGAACTGTTCGACGTTGTAGTCGCGCGTGTAGCCGTAGCCGCCGTGGACCTGGATGGCGAGGCTGTTGGCTTCGAGGCACCACTGCGACGGCCAGCTCTTCGCGATCGGCGTCAGGATGTCGAGCAGCAGCTTCGCCTCGCGGCGCACGGCCTCGTCGTCGCCGGTGTTCTCGTCGTCGACCAGCTTCGCGCAGTACAGGTTGAGCGCCAGCGCCCCTTCGACGTACGACTTCTGCGCCAGCAGCATGCGGCGGACATCGGCGTGCGCGATGATCGGCACCTGCGCCTGCGCCGCGTCCTTGCCGGCCGGCGGTCGGCCCTGCGGCCGGTTGCGCGCGTAGTCGAGCGAATGCAGGTAGCCGGTGTAGCCGAGCGCCGTGGCGCCGAGGCCGACGCCGATGCGAGCCTCGTTCATCATGTGGAACATCTGCGCCAGGCCCCGGCCCGGCTCGCCGACCAGATAGCCGACGGCGCCGGCCTCGCCGCCCGGCCGGTGGCGGCCTTCGCCGAAGTTGAGCAGGCAGTTGGTGGTGCCGCGGTAACCCATCTTGTGGTTCAGGCCGGCCAGCACGACGTCGTTGCGTTCGCCGAGCGTGCCGTCCGCATCGACCAGCACCTTCGGCACGATGAACAGCGAGATGCCCTTGACGCCCTTCGGCAACGATCCGTCGGCCTCCGGGATCTTGGCCAGCACCAGGTGCACGATGTTCTCCGCCAGGTCGTGCTCGCCGGCCGAGATCCACATCTTGTTGCCGAACAGGCGGTAGGTCTCGCCGTCGATCGACGGCAGAGCGCGCGTCTTGACGTCGGACAGCGACGAGCCGGCCTGGGTCTCCGACAGGCACATCGTGCCGAAGAAGCGGCCGCTCATCATCGGCTTGACGAAGCGTTCGATCTGGTCCGCAGAGCCGTGCGCGAGCAGCAGGTTGGAGTTGCCGATGGTCAGGAACGGATACGACGACGTGCCGACGTTGGCGGCCTTGAACCACGCGAAACCGGCCTTCTCGACGACCGCCGGCAACTGCGTTCCCCCGAGCTCGTAGTCGCGGCCGGCGGCCATCAGTCCCGCGTCGCAGAACGCGGCGAGGGCCTGGCCGATCTCCGGGATCATCGTCACCGTCTCGCCGTCGAAGTGGGGCTCGTTGGCGTCGCTCTTCTTGTTGTGCGGCTCGAACAGGTCGGTCGCGATGCGCTCGCAGGTCAGCATCGCGGCGTCGAAGGTTTCGCGCGAGTGGTCGGCGAAGCGCGGGCGCCGGGTCAGCGACTCGACGTCGAGCCACTCGTACAGCAGGAAGGCGATGTCGCGGCGGGAAAGGATCTTGGAGGTCATGAGCGGGCGTTCGAATGCAGGGTCCTGTACGACGGCAACGACGAGCACGCCGGCGTGCGGGCGACCGCCGTGTTGCCGGCCGCGGCCGACCGGGTCACGGTTCCGTCCACGGCACCGGCTCGCCGATCGTCACCTCGCCGTCGTGGTCGATGGCGCGATCCAGGTTGGTGCGTCGCATGGCGAAGCGCCAGGGCGTGGCGTAGCGCGTCGAGTCACGCTTCGCGTCGCCGCTGCCCGCGAGAGGCGGCAGCTCGGCCACGGCCGCAGCGTACGCCGTGGTCACCGCCTCGACGAAGACCTCGGCCATCGTGCGACTGCTGCCGATCTCGACGCCCGTCCTGACGTTGCGGACCGTCACCGTTCCCGTCGCCGGGTCGAGGACGGCCTCGAGCGTCGCCCCCATGCTGCGATCGTTGGCGCGTAGCGGGTACGCGGCTTTCGTGCGTGCGAGCCGCGCGACGGCGATCGAGTAACCGGCCAACCGATCGCGCTCCGGATCCCCGGCCGCGGCGGAGGGATCGCCGTCGACCCGCCCGCTCAGAGCCGCCTCGTGCCAGCGATACGACGCGGCGTAGTCCTGCGGCACACCGCGCCCGGAGGCGTGGAGGCGGGCCATCGCCTCGTCGGCCTCCGTGCTGCCCAACCGGGCCGCACGACGATAGAACTGTGCGGCGCGTGCCGCGTCGGTGGCGACGCAGGCGGTCGCCTCGTACAGATAGCCCGCCAGGAACAGCGCCTGTGCATCGTTGCGTTGCAGACCGTCGTTGATCGCGGTGCCGGCTGCCGCGCAGTCTCCGGCCCGCAACGCGTCGATCGCTGCCGGAACCTCTGCGCTGGCCTGCGGGGACCAGCCGCCGAGCGCACCGGCCACGGCGACCGCCGAGACCACCGAGACCGCGGCGGCCAGCGCAGCGATGGTCGTCCGCGGCCGCGGGGCCGTGCGGGCAGCGAGCCGCCGGACCCGTACCGACCCGCGCGAAACGCTGTTCGACCGGAAGGAACGCTGCATCGTCGAGCGAGCCGGGAGCGAACGACTCAGACGACCTCGAACAGGCCCGCCGCGCCCATGCCGCCGCCGATGCACATCGTGACGACGACGTACTTCTCGCCGCGGCGCTTGCCTTCGATCAGCGCATGCCCGACCAGCCGTGCACCCGTCACGCCGTACGGATGGCCGACCGCGATGGCGCCGCCGTCGACGTTGAGGCGGTCGTTGGGGATGCCGAGCTGGTCGCGGCAGTAGATCACCTGTACGGCGAAGGCTTCGTTGAGTTCCCAGAGGCCGATGTCCTCGACCTTCATGCCGGCCCGCTTCAGCAGCTTGGGGATGGCATACACCGGGCCGATGCCCATCTCGTCGGGTTCGCAGCCGGCCACCGCGAAGCCGCGGAAGATGCCGAGCGGCGTCAGGCCCTTCTGCTCGGCGGTCTTGCCGCTCATCACCACCGCCGCCGATGCGCCGTCCGAGAACTGGCTGGCATTGCCCGCCGCGATCACGCCGCCCGGCATCGCCGGCTTGATCTTCGCCACGCCTTCGTAGGTGGTGTCGGAACGGATGCCCTCGTCCTCGGCGATCGTCACCTCCTTGATGCCGAGCATGCCGGTGGCTTTGTCGGCGACGCCCATCATCGTCTTCATGGGGACGATCTCTTCCTTGAAGCGGCCCAGTTCGCGCGACGCCGCCGCGCGGCGCTGGCTCTCGACGCCGTACTCGTCCTGGGCTTCGCGCGAGATGTCGTAGCGCTTGGCGACCTGCTCGGCGGTCTGCAGCATGCTCCAGTAGATCTCGGGCTTCTGCGTCAGCAGGTTGGGGTCGCGCATCATGTGCAGGTTCATCTCGCTCTGCACGCACGAGATCGATTCGACGCCGCCGGCGACGTAGATCTCGCCTTCGCCGGCGATCACGCGCTGCGCCGCCGACGCGATGGTCTGCAGCCCCGACGAGCAGAAGCGGTTGATGGTCATGCCCGACGTCGTGACCGGACAACCGGCCGACAGCGCGATCTGACGCGCGATGTTGGCGCCGGTCGCGCCTTCGGGATTGGCGCAGCCCATCACGACGTCGTCGACCTCGGACGGATCGATCTTCGCGCGCTCGATGGCGTGCTTGACCGCGTGGCCGCCCATCGAGGCGCCATGGGTCATGTTGAAAGCACCCTTCCACGACTTGGCAAGGGCGGTGCGGGCGGTGGAGACGATGACTGCGTCGTTCATGAAGATTCCTCTCGGATCAGGATTGTGTCGTCCCGGCGCCGGGATCCAGTTGCGTGCGCTACGACGTGGACGGCATTGGGCCCCGGCGTACGCCGGGGTGACGACATCTAGCTGAACGACTTGCCTTCCGTCGCGAGCTTCTGCAACAACGGCGCGGGCACCCAGGCCTTCCCCTGCCGCTCAGCGTTCGGACCCTTCGCGAACTTCGCCATCGTCGCGACCACCTTCTGCAGGCCGACCGTGTCGGCGTAGCACATCGGACCGCCGCGATAGATCGGGAAACCGTAGCCGGTCAGGTACACCATGTCGATGTCCGACGCGCGCTGCGCGATGCCCTCGTCCAGGATCTGCGCGCCTTCGTTGGCCAGGGCGAACACCAAGCGTTGAACGATCTCCTCGTCGGAGATCTTCCGTCGTTCGATCCCGAGTCGCTTCGATTCGTCGACGATCATCGCGTCGACCTGCTCATTGGGGATCGCGGCGCGGTTGCCCGGCTTGTAGTCGTACCAGCCGGCGCCGGTCTTCTGTCCGTGACGCCCCATCTCGACCAGCAGGTCGGCCGTCCGGGAGTACACCATGTCGGGCTTCTCGACGTAGCGACGCTTGCGGATCGCGTAGCCGATGTCGTTGCCGGCCAGGTCGCCCATGCGAAACGGGCCCATCGCGAAGCCGAACTTCTCCACCGCGCGGTCGACCTGCTCGGGCAGCGCGCCCTCTTCGAGCAGGAAGCCGGCCTGGCGCGAGTACTGCTCGATCATGCGGTTGCCGATGAAACCGTCGCACACCCCCGACACCACGCCGGTCTTCTTGAGCTTCTTCGACAGGCCCATCGTCGTCGCGAGCACGTCCTTGCCGGTCTTCTCGCCGCGCACGATCTCGAGCAGCTTCATCACGTTGGCCGGGCTGAAGAAGTGCGTGCCGATGACGTCCTGCGGCCGCTTCGTGAATTCGGCGATCTTGTCGACGTCGAGCGTCGACGTGTTCGAAGCCAGGATCGCGCCCGGCTTCATCACCTCGTCGAGCTTCTTGAACACGGCTTCCTTGACGCCCATCTCCTCGAACACCGCCTCGACGACGATGTCGGCGTCCGCGATGTCCGCGTAGTCGGTGGTGCCGCTGATCAGGCCCACGCGCTGGTCGAACTTCTCCTGCGTCAGCTTGCCCTTCTTCATCGTGTTCTCGTAGTTCTTGCGAACCGTGCCGAGACCCTTGTCGAGCGCTTCCTGCTTCAGTTCGAGCACCTTGACCGGAATGCCGGCATTGGCGAAGTTCATCGCGATGCCGCCGCCCATCGTGCCGGCGCCGATCACGGCCGCGCTCCTGATGGCGCGGGTCGGGGTGTCTTCCGGGACATCCGGAATCTTGGACGCGGCGCGCTCGCCGAAGAACGCGTGGCGCAACGCTTTCGACTCGGGCGTGGAAACCAGTTCGATGAAGCACGCGCGCTCGAAAGCCATGCCGTCGTCGAAGCGCTTGGTGACCGCCGCCTCGACCGCGTCGACACACTTCTTCGGCGCCGGATAGTTCTTCGCGACCGCATTCACGGTATTGCGCGCGAACGCGAAGAACGCCTCGTGGAGCGGGAAGTCGACCTTGATGTCGCGCACCTTCGGCAGCGGTCGCTTCTCGGCGATCTCCTTCGCGAACGCGATCGCGCCGTCGACCGCGGCATCGGCACCCGCGCCGTCGACCATCCGGTCGAACAATGCCGTCTTGGCCAGCATCTGCGACGGGACCGGCGTGCCGCTGACGATCATGTTGAGCGCCAGCTCGACGCCGACCACGCGCGGCAGTCGCTGGGTACCGCCGGCGCCGGGGAGAATGCCGAGCTTGACCTCGGGCAACGCGATCGATGCGCCGGCGATGGCCACGCGATAGTGGCAGCCGAGCGCGAGCTCGAGGCCGCCGCCCATCGCGGTGCCGTTGATCGCCGCGACCACCGGCTTGCTCGAATTCTCGATCAGGTCGATGACGGTCGCCAGCGACGGCTCGGCGAATGCGGCCGGCGTGTTGAATTCCTTGATCTCCGCACCGGCGCAGAACGACTTGCCGCGTCCGGTCAGCACGATGGCCTTGACCGAAGCGTCGGCCAGCGCCTGCTCCATGCCGGCCACGATGCCCTGCCTCGCGGCGAGGCTCATGCTGTTGACGGGCGGATTGTCCACCGTGATGACGGCGATGCCGTCGTTCACCCGCGTTGTTGCTGTCATTGAGCTTCCTCGAATGGTCGTGATGCGGTCCCGCATCGTTCGCTGGCGTCCGATGCGCCATGCCGTGTGGCCGTCGCTGCGGGACGTCTGGCCCGCCGTGCGGCCGGCGATGATAGCAAAATAGAACGATCGTGCGTTTTTGCTCCGGCCGCTTGCCGTGGACCGATCGAGCGGAGCGACCTTGCACGTGGGGTGAACGATCGCGTGGCGATCCGGCGCCGCACGCCACGTCAGACCTCCAGCCACTCCTTCCGGATCGCCGGATCGGCCTTCAGTTCGGCCGGCGTTCCCTCGAAGACGATCTGGCCGTGCCCCATCACGTACACGCGCTGGGAAATCTCCAGCGCAATCGCCAGTTTCTGCTCGACCAGCAACACCGAGATGCCGCGATCCTTGAGCTCCTTCAGGTAGTCGGCGACCAGTTCGACGATCTTGGGCGCGAGCCCTTCGGTCGGCTCGTCGATCATGATGAAATCGGGATCGCCCATCAGCGTGCGGCACAGCGTGAGCATCTGCTGTTCACCGCCGGACAGCACACCGGCCGCGACATGCTCGCGTTCCTTCAGGCGCGGAAACATGCGATACATGTCGGCGAGCGACCAGCGCGCGTTGCGCCTCGCGCCGCTGCCCTTTTCGCCCAGTACCAGGTTCTGCTCGACGGTCAGGCGGGGAAAGATGTCGCGGTTCTCGGGCACGTACCCGATGCCGCGGTGCGCGATGCGAAACGCCTTCTCGTTGCCGATCTCCTCGCCCTTGAAGAGGATGGACCCGGTGGTGACGACCTGGCCCATGATCGACTTGACGGTCGTGGAGCGGCCGACGCCGTTACGGCCCAGCAGGCTGACGATCTCGCCGGCGTCGATGTGCAGGTCGATGCCGTGCAGCACATGGCTCTTGCCGTAGTAGGCGTGCAGGTCGGTGATCTCGAGCAGCGGCCGGGCGGATGCGGACCCGGGCGCCGACGCGGTTTCCAACACGGCGCCCGACGACGCGCCCGACGACGCGACGCCGCTCATGCGGGCGCCTCTTCCGCGTGCGCGCCGAGATAGGCCTCCTGCACCTTCCTGTTCGAGCGGATCAGCGTCGGCGTGTCGGTGGCGACCACCTCGCCGTAGACCAGCACCGAGATGCGGTCCGCGAGCCCGAACACGACGCTCATGTCGTGCTCCACCATGATCAGCGTCTTGCCCACCGTGACGCGGCGGATCAGCTCGACCGCGTGATCGGACTCGGAACGGCTCATGCCGGCCGTGGGCTCGTCGAGCAGGATGACGCTGGCGCCGCCGGCCACCGTGATGCCGATCTCCAGCGCCCGCTGTTCGGCGTAGGTCAGCATGCCGGCCGGCACGTCGTGACGGCGCCTGAGACCGATCAGGTCGAGCACCTCTTCGGCGCGCAGCCGCGCATCGCGCAGCCGCGCCAGCGAATGCCAGAACGAATACCGGTAGCCGAGCGACCACAGCACCGCGCAACGCAGGTTCTCGAACACCGACAGCTTCGGGAAGATGTTGGTGATCTGGAAGCTGCGCGACAGCCCGCGTCGATTGATCTCGTACGGCGCGAGGCCGAGCGTGCTGCTGCCGTTGAGCAGGATGTCGCCGGACGTCACGCCGAAGCGACCGGAGATCAGGTTGAACAGCGTGGACTTGCCGGCGCCGTTCGGGCCGATCACCGCATGCCGCTCGCCGGGTGGAATCGCCAGCGTCGCGCCGCGGATGATCTCCGACTTGCCGAAACTTTTCCGCACGTCGCGCAGCTCGATCGAGCAGGCGCCCGACGAGTCCGTATCGCTCATGCCAGCCTCCGCTCGATGGCTTCCTGGATCTCGGCCTGAGCGCCGCCCCACACCCGCTTGAAGCGCCGCGACGCGACGAACATCGCGGCGCAGCCGACCACGGTCACCGCGCCGGCCACCAGCCAGGCGGCCACCGAGCCGGTGTCGACCATCGCGCCGAACAACCGCGTCTCGGTGCCGGAGGCCGACTCGAGCTGCAGGTGGTACAGCATCTCGATCAACGCGACGACGCCGACGAACAACGGCAGCGCCGCGGCGACCACGCCGGCGTAGGGCAGCCACAGCCGCCTGAACTTGCCGTGCTGGGCCACGCGCAGGTTCATCATGATCAGGCTCGCGATGCCGCCCGGCGCGTACATCACCATCAGCAGGAAGAAGATGCCGAGGTACAGCAACCAGGCCTTCGTGATCTCGGACAGCAGCACGAACGACAGCACGAAGATCACGGCGCCGAGGATCGGGCCGAAGAAGAAGCCCACGCCGCCCAGGAACGTGAACAGCAGGTAGGCGCCCGAGCGCACGGTGCTGACGTTCTCGGAGCTGACGATCTCGAAGTTGATCGCACCGAGACCGCCCGCGACGCCCGCGAAGAAGCCCGCGATGATGACGACCAGGTAGCGCACGCGCTGGGTGTTGTAGCCGACGAATTCGGCGCGTTCCGGATTGTCGCGCACCGCGTTGGCCATGCGACCGAGCGGCGTGCGCGTGAACGCGTACATCAACACGGTGCAGATCAGCGTCCACGCGGCGATCAGGTAGTAGACCTGGATCTGCGGTCCGAACGTGATGCCGAGGACCGGCTGCCCGATCACCCGGTTGGTGGTGATGCCGGCCTCTCCGCCGAAGAACTCGGGCAGCATCAGCGAACTCGCCGCGACCAGTTCCCCGATGCCGAGCGTAATCATCGCGAAGGTGGTGCCGGACTTCTTGGTCGTCACGTAGCCGAACAGGACGGCGAAGAACGCGCCGGCCAGGCCGCCCGCCAGCGGCACAAGCGACGTCGGCAGGTAGAACGCGCCGCCGGCCACGGCGTTCAACACATGGATCGCGATGAAGGCGCCGAGGCCGACGTAGACCGCGTGACCGAAGCTCAGCATGCCGGACTGCCCGAGCAGCATGTTGTACGACAGGCAGACGATGATCAGCGTACCGATCTGCGACAGGATGGTCAGCGACAGGCTGGAGCGGAACAACAGCGGCGCCACCAGCAGCGCGATCACGAAGAAGATCCACAGCGCGCTCTGTCCGACGTCGATCGGGGCGAACTTGAGCGTGCGGCCGCTGCGCGACACCGCCGCCCGCGCACTGCCGACGGTGCCCGCGGCGATTTCAGTCATCGCGCTTGCCCATGATGCCGCGCGGCCGGAAGATCAGGATCAGCACCAGCAGCAGGTACGGCAGGATCGGCGCGACCTGCGCGATCGTCAGCTTCAAGACCGGATAACCCACGCTGTCGGGGCCCAGCACCACGCCGCCCCGGGCGAACAACGTCACGAACGAGTAGTCGAGCGCCACCGCGAAGGTCTGCACGACACCGATCAGCAGCGAGGCGATGAAGGCGCCGGCCAGCGAACCCATGCCGCCCACCACCACCACGACGAAGATGATCGAGCCCACGGTGAGCGCCATGCCGGGCTCGGTGACGAACGCGTTGCCGCCGATCACCCCGGCGAGCCCCGCCAGCGCGCAGCCGCCACCGAACACCATCATGAACACCCGCGGCACGTTGTGGCCGAGCGCCTCGACCATGTCGGGATGCGACAGTGCGCCCTGAATGACGAGGCCGATGCGCGTCTTCGTGAACAGCAGGTACACCGCGATCAGCATCAGCACGGCGACCAGCATCATGAAGCCGCGATAGGCTGGAAACGTGGTGGTGTAGATCGTAAACAGCGGGCCGTCGAGCAGCGCGGGCACGCGGTAGTCGACCGGCGCGCGCCCCCAGATCAACTGCACGAATTCGCTGATGCAGTACGACAGGCCGAAGGTGACGAGCAGTTCCGGCACGTGGCCGAACTTGTGCACGCGGCGTAGCGAGAAGCGCTCGAAGGCAGCGCCGGCGAGGCCCACGACGAGCGGTGCGATGAACAGGGCGGGCCAGAAGCCCACCCACACGCTGATCTGATACGCGATGTAGGCGCCCAGCATGTAGAACGCGGCGTGGGCGAAGTTCAGCACGCCCATCATGCTGAAGATCAGCGTCAGGCCGCTCGACAGCATGAACAGCAAGAGCCCGTAGCTCACGCCGTTCAAGAGGGAGATGAGGAAGAACTCCAAGCTGATCTCGATTCGCTCCTCGCCCGTCGCGGGAGAGGCTGGATGACCGTGGTCGAGGAGAGGACGGGCGAGACGGGCGGGAAGGGATCGACGGCGCGTGTACCGAGCCGCATCGCGCCGGTCCGGCCTTCACCGTGGACCCATCCGTCCCGGCTCTCTCCGTGGATGGAACGCGTGCTCTACGTCGAGGCCGGCCGCTTCATCTGGCACGACGTGGGCGTCGACGAGACGTACGGGTCGAGCACGGCATCGGTCCGGAACGTGTAGCCGGTATTCTCAACGTCGTACTTGAGCTTGCCGCCGGCCTTGGTCCAGGTCGCCATGTACAGCGTCATCTGCATCTGGTGGTCCGACTTCCGCATGGTCTCCTCGCCGGCGCCCGGACCCTTGATCGTCATGCCCTCCATCGCGAACGCGACCTTGGTCGGGTCGGTGGACTTCGCTTTGCGGATCGCGTCCGCGAGCAGGGTCAGCTCTTCCCACGCGGCCGCCACGTACAACTCGTCGTTGTACTTCTTCTTGAATTCGACGTAGTACGGCTCGAATGCGTTCTGGTCCACGTTGTTGTGCCAGTACGCGATCATCTTCACCTTCTCGGCGCCCGTCGCGCCCATCACCGTCGGCGTTCCGGTGACGCCGGCGTAGTAGGTATAGAAGTTCGCGTCGAGGCCCGCTTCCTTGGCGGCCTTGATCAGCAGCGTCAGGTCGGCGCCCCAGTTGCCCGAGATGACCGTGTCGGCGCCGGACGCCTTGATCTTGGCGACGTACGGCGCGAAGTCCTTCGTCTGCGCGAGCGGCGTCAGGTCCTCGCCCACGATCTGGATGTCGGGGCGCTTCCGCGCCAGCAGTTCCTTCGCGTACTTGGCGACCTGCACGCCGTGGGCGTAGTTCTGGTTCATCAGGTAGACCTTCTTGATCGAAGGGTCCTTGGCCATGAACGTCGTCATGCCTTCCATCTTCATCGACGTGTCGGCGTCGAAGCGAAAGTGCCAGAAGCTGCACTTGCTGTTGGTCAGGTCCGGGTCGACGGCCGCGTAGTTGAGGAAGACCATCGCCTTCTCGGGATTGCGCTCGTTGAACTTGTTGATCGCATCGACGATGGCGCCGGCGGCGCCGGAGCCGTTGCCCTGCGTCACGTAGCGGATGTCCTGGTCCTGCGCGGCCTTCAGCGCGTTCAGGCTCTCCTGCGGACTGGCCTTGTTGTCGAACGGCACGATCTCGAACGTCACGCCGGGACCCGCGGCCTGCTTCTGGTTCAGCTTCTCGGCCAGGAACTGGAAGCTCTTCAGCTGGTTCTGCCCGACGTTGCCGAGGATGCCCGACAGCGGATCGATGAAGCCGATCTTGACGACCTCCGCCGAAGCGGCACAGGGAACGACGAGTGCCGCCGCGAAGGCGCCGCCGCAGGCGAGCGCGCTCAGTTTGTGGATCATGTTGTCTCCGTCCGGTTGATGCCTGTTGGCAGATCGATGATTCGGTCCGCTCGATGAGTCCGCCCGACCGAGCGGTCGCGTATCGATTCGGCAGCTCGTACGGCTGCTGTTGCCGACGCCTGACCCGCGATCCGCGTCGCCGCCGTTTCGTCGGCGTTCACTGCGTCGCGACCCGGTTCGACCGCCTGGGTCACGCTGGCGACGAGCGCTGCAGTCTACTGAAGTCCGTCGCCCGGCGGCATCTAGGAGATACCCCGACGCACCGATCGGGCCGCGCCGATGCGTCACGCGGTCGGCAGACGATGGTCGCGATAGGTGTCGCGCAGCCGGGTCTTCAACATCTTGCCGGTGGCGCCGAGCGGGATCGAGTCGACGAACACCACGTCGTCGGGCGTCCACCACTTCGCGATCTTGCCGTCGTAATAGGCGAGCAGGTCGGCCCTGCTGACGTCGCGGTCCGGCTTCCTGACGACGATCAGCAGCGGCCGCTCGTCCCACTTCGGGTGCGGCACCGCGATCACCGCGGCCATCAGCACCGACGGATGCGCCATCGCGATGTTCTCGAGGTCGATCGACCCGATCCATTCGCCGCCCGACTTGATGACGTCCTTGCTGCGATCGGTGATCTGCAGGTAGCCGTCCGCATCGATGTGCCCCACGTCGCCGGTCGGGAACCACGACACGCCGTCCTCGTCGACCACCAGAGGATCGCCGCCTTCCGCCTTGAAGTATTCGCGCATCACCCACGGGCCGCGGACCAGCAGGTCGCCGACCGCCTCGCCGTCCCACGGCAGGTCGTGGCCGTCCGGGTCGACGATCCGCATGTCGACGCCGTAGATCACGTGCCCCTGCTTCTCGAGGATGCGCAACTGCTGGTCGCGCGGCAGCGTCAGATGCCGGTTGGCGAGCTTGCAGGTCGTGCCGAGCGGCGACATCTCGCTCATGCCCCAGGCATGGACGACCTCGACGCCGAAGTCGTCGTTCAGCGTGCGGATCATCGCGGGCGGACAGGCCGAACCGCCGATGATGGTCCGCTTGAAGGTCGAGAACGCGAAGCCGTGCTGCTTCATGTAGTTGATCAGCCCGAGCCAGACCGTCGGCACGCCGGCGGAGAACGTCACCTTCTCGTTCTCGAACAGGTCGTACAGCGACTTGCCGTCGAGAGCCGGGCCCGGTAGCACCAGCTTGCAGCCGGCCAGCGCCGCGGTGTACGGCAGACCCCACGCGTTGACGTGGAACATCGGCACGACCGGCAGCACCGAGTCGCCGGCCGAGATGCCCATCGCGTCCGGCATGGCGGCGCCGAACGCGTGCAGCACGCTCGAGCGATGCGAGTACAGCACGCCTTTCGGGTTGCCGGTCGTGCCGCTCGTGTAGCACAGCGACGACGCGGTGTTCTCGTCGAAGACGGGCCAGGCCAGGCGATCGGACGACGCGTCGATCAGGTCCTCGTAGCAGGCCAGTTCCGGACCCTGCGCGTCCGTCGGCATGCGGTCGGCGTCGGTCATCAGCACCCAGCTCGCGACCGTCGGGCAGCGCGCTCCGATGGCCGCGACGATCGGCACGAAGGTCGCGTCGAAGAACAGTCGCGCGTCTTCGGCGTGATTGACGATCCATGCGATCTGGTCGGGGTGCAGGCGCGGGTTGATGGTGTGGAGGACCGCCCCGATGCCGCTCACCGCGTAGTACAGCTCGAGGTGACGGTAGCCGTTCCACGCGATGGTGGCGATGCGGTCGCCGGGGACGACGCCCATCGCGATCAGCGCGTTGGCGAGCCGCTTCGAGCGCCGCTGGACTTCTCCCCACGACGTCCGGTGCAGGTCGCCTTCGACGCGCCGCGAGACGATCTCGGTCGCGCCGTTGTGGCGACCGGCGTGCTCGATCAGAGACGAGATGAGCAGCGGCGCGCTCATCATCAGACCTTGCATGGAACGGCTCCTTGGGGATGGGTGCGGCGCGACGGAGGCGATCGGCCGGTCGCGACACTAGCGGGGCCCGCCACGGGCGACGCGCCGTCGCGGCGTTCGCGCCGGGTGCGGCGGACGCGCATTGTCGAGGTCCCTATTGCAGCGCGTCAACGAGTTTCCATGTTGCAGCGCAGGGCCTGGTTCGCGCCTGGCGAGGCACGCCGGCCCGACGCCCGACCCTTTAGAATCCGCACCATGTCTTCCTCTTCATCAGACGCGTCGGCCGCGTCGGCCGCGTCGGCCGCGTCGGCCGCCAAGCACGAAGCGCACCGCGCCGCGAACCCGGGGGCGCAGGTCGACAATGCCTTCGATCGGCTCCGCTGGCGCAACCGCTTCGTCGCTCTCGCGCCCGAGTTCGGCACGCGGCTCGCGCCCACGCCGCTGCCCGATCCCTACCTGGTGGCGACGAGCGCTTCGGCCGCCGCGCTGCTCGACCTGCCGTCCGACGCTTTCGCCGACGCGGCGTCGGTCGCGACGATGGCCGGCCGGGTGCCGCGCGGCGCCGAGCCGATGGCCGCCGTGTACTCGGGCCACCAGTTCGGCGTGTGGGCCGGACAGCTGGGCGACGGTCGGGCGCATCTGCTCGGCGGTGTCGACACGAAGCAGGGCCTGATCGAGTTGCAGTTGAAGGGAGCCGGCGAGACGCCCTATTCCCGGATGGGCGACGGTCGGGCGGTGCTGCGCTCGTCGATTCGCGAATTCCTCTGCTCGGAAGCCATGCACGGGCTCGGCATCCCGACGACACGCGCGCTCGCCATCGTCGGATCGGCCCAGCCGGTGGTGCGCGAGACCGTGGAGACCGCGGCGATCGTCCTGCGCATGGCGCCGTCGTTCGTGCGCTTCGGCTCGTTCGAGCACTGGCTCTCGCGCCATCGCCCCGATCTGTCGAAGCGGCTGGCCGACCATGTCGTCGACACCTTCTATCCCGAGTGCCGCGACGCCGGCGATCCGTATGCGGCGCTGCTCGCCGCGGTCACCGTCCGCACGGCCCGGTTGATGGCGCAGTGGCAGGCGGTCGGCTTCTGCCACGGCGTGATGAATACCGACAACATGAGCATCCTCGGCCTGACGCTCGACTACGGCCCCTTCGGTTTCCTCGACGCGTTCGATGCCAATCACATCTGCAACCACACCGACCAGCAGGGCCGCTACGCGTACTCGCGTCAGCCGGCGGTGGCTCGCTGGAACTGCTACTGCCTGGCCGAAGCGTTGATGCCGTTGATCGACGACGTGGAGCGTGCCGAGGCGTCGCTGGCGCCCTTCGAGCCGGTGTTCGGCGAAGCGATGGACGCCGCGCTGCACGCCAAGCTCGGGCTCGCCACGACGCTGCCGACCGACCAGGGACTGATCGACGCGCTGTTCGCGCTGCTGCAGGACAGCCACGCCGACTTCACGGTGTTCTTCCGGCGCCTGTGCGACTTCGACGCGCCGGATGCGGCGCGCGGCGCACCGGGCGGCCTGGCCCGCGACCTGTTCATCGACCGCGAACGTTTCAACGCGTGGTCGGTCGACTACCGTTCGAGACTTGCGCAGGAGCCGCGGGACGCGACCGCCCGGCAGGTTGCGATGCGTGCGGTGAACCCCAAATACGTCCTCCGCAATCACCTGGCCGAAGCCGCGATCGTGCAGGCGCGCGCCGGCGACTATCGCGAGGTCCAGCGGCTGAACGCGATCCTCGCCAGGCCGTTCGACGAGCAGCCGGAGGCCGCCGCCTATGCGGCGTTGCCGCCCGCCTGGGCCAGCCACCTCGAAGTCAGTTGCTCGTCGTGAGAACGACGGTCGGTATCACAAGGGAAGCCATCATGAGCAGCGTGCAGAACAAGGTCCGCAAGGAAGACAGCGAGTGGAAGAAGGAACTGACGCCGATGCAGTACCAGGTCACGCGTCACGCGGCGACCGAACGGCCCTTCACCGGCGAGTTCAACGACCATCACGAACACGGCATCTACACCTGCGTGTGCTGCAACACGCCGCTGTTCGAGTCCGACACCAAGTTCGACAGTGGCTGCGGATGGCCGAGCTACTTCAAGGCGATCGATTCCGCCAACGTGCGCGAGATCACCGACAGCAGCCACGGCATGCGCCGCACCGAAGTGATCTGCAACGTCTGCGACGCCCACCTCGGCCACGTCTTCCCGGACGGTCCGCCGCCGACCGGCCTGCGCTACTGCATCAACTCCGCGTCGCTGCGGTTCGATCCGGCATGAGCGTCGCCGCCGGTCGCGCATGATCGCCGCGTCCGTCCTGCCGCCGGGCCGCGCATGAAGTTCCTCTCGGACTTCTTCTCGCTGCTGCTGTTCTTCGTCGTCTACCTGGCGGGCGAGCAGTTTCCCGAAGCCGCGCAGCGCCATGCCGGCGCGTTGCTGGGCGGCATCACGCGCGACGGCGTGATCCCGCCCGACCAGGCGTCGATCCTGCTGGCCATCGCGGTGGCGATCGTGGTCTTCACCGCGCAGATCGCGTGGCTGCTCGCCACGCGTCGGAAAGTCAGCGTCGTCCAGTGGGTCAGCTTCGGCATCCTCGTCGTCTTCGGCGGCGCCAGCATCTACTTCCACAGCGACACCTTCATCAAGTGGAAGGTCACGGTGCTCTACTGGGCCTTCGCGCTGGCGCTGTGGATCGGCATGGTCGTGTTCCGGAAGAACCTGATCCGGGCGTTGATGGAACCCGGCGGCGTCGAATTGCCGGACGCGGTGTGGCAGCGCATGAACCGGTCTTGGATGGCGTTCTTCGCGGCGCTGGGCGTCCTCAACCTGCTGGTCGCCTTCAACTTCTCGCGCACCACGTGGGTCACGTTCAAGTCGTTCGGGCTGACGATCATCACGCTCGGTTTCGCCGTCGGCCAGGGTCTGCTGATCGCCCGCTCGCTCGACCGTGCGGAGGCGACGGCGTCGGACGGCGAGGCGAGCCGACGGTCCGAGCGCACCGCCGCCGACGAGGCGGCATGACCACGCCCGACACGCTGGCCGAGATTGAACGGCGCCTGCGCGCCGGCTTCGAGCCGACGGTGCTGATCGTCGGCGACGACAGTGCGAACCATGCGGGACATGCCGGCGCTGCCGGCGGTGGCGGCCATTTCGACCTGCGCATCGTCTCCGCCCGCTTCGCCGGGCTATCGCGCGTGGCCCGGCATCGGCTCGTGTATGATGCTTTGTCCGATCTGATGCGCCATACGATTCACGCGCTCGCGATCGACGCCCGAACGCCCGACGAGCCTGCAGCCACCGCGGCGTCTCCCGTCCAGCCAGACCTTCGGCACTGACCCGACCTTCGGATCGATCTGCAGGACACGGGTGCTCGCCGGCCGATCGCGGCACAGGCTAGCGGCGCCCGGATCCAGGCCGTCATTTCACCGTCATCGACCGTTTGTCCTGAAGGATTCGTCATGAATTGTTCGCCCCGTTCGACGAGCGGCCTCGTCGCGCTGTTCTCGTTCACCGCCCTGCTCGCCATCGGTCCGTCGCTCGCCGTGGCCCAGAACGTCGCGGTCGTCAACAACAAGCCGATCCCGAAGGCGAAGGCCGACGCGATCGTCGCCCAGCTCACCAAGCAGGGTCAGCAGGACTCGCCCGAACTGCAGAACGCGGTGCGCGAAGACCTGGTCCGCCGCGAGATCCTGATGCAGGAAGCCGACAAGAAGGGGCTCGCCGCCGATCCCGACGTCCAGGCGCAACTCGACCGGGCGCGGCAGCAGGTCCTGATCGGCGCGCTCGCCCAGGACTACTTCAAGGCCAACCCGCCGACCGATGCCGACGTCCATCAGCAATACGACCTGCTGGTCCGCGAGACGGGCGGCAAGGAGTACCGCGCCCGTCACATCCTGGTCGAGAAGGAAGCCGACGCGAAGGCGATCATCGCCAAGCTGAAGGCGGGCGGCAAATTCGAGGACCTGGCCAAGCAATCGAAAGATCCGGGATCGGCGGCGAACGGCGGCGACCTCGACTGGGCGCCGGCCTCCACCTACGTCAAGGAATTCTCCGAGGCTCTCGTCAAGCTGCCCAAGGGCCAGTACACGCAGGTCCCGGTCAAGACGCAATTCGGCTACCACGTGATCCGTCTCGACGACGTGCGCGACGCGAAGGTGCCGAGCTTCGAGGAAGCCAAGCCGCAGATCGCCGGCGCGATGATGTCCAACCAGCAGTGGCAGCAGGCGAAGTTCGAGCAGATGCTGAAGGATCTGCGCGACAAGGCGAAGGTCGAGTGATGTTCGACCGCTGCGAAGGAAAGGCGCTCCGGCGCCTTTTTTTATGGCTGGATGGATTTACGCCCGCCGACCGATCATCTCGTGGTACGGCGGTCGCTGCGCTAGACTGGATCGCATGGAATCAGGCCACCCCACGCTCGTCAGCCCGCCGCCGAAGGATCCCGTCGTCCAGCGCGGCGGCGGGCTCGCCCTGGCGTTCGCGCAGGTCGTGCTGTGGGGCTTCAACAAGCACTACCGGCTGTTTCGCGAGACCACGCAGCAGGCCAAGCTGCGTTTCGAGCAGGCGCGCTGGCACGAGATCCAGGATGCGTCGCGCGACCGCCTGCAGTTCTACGACCGGCGCGTGGCCGAGACCGTCGGCCGGCTCGAGCGCGAGTTCCGCACCGACGGCCTGACCCAGGACTTCTGGCCGCAGGTCAAGTACCAGTACATCAACCTGCTGCTCGACCATCTGCAGCCCGAATGCGCGGAAACCTTCTTCAATTCGGTGTGCTGCCGCATCCTGCATCGCAACTACTACAACAACGCGTTCATCTTCGTGCGGCCGACTATCTCGACCGAGCACCTCGATGCCGATCCGCCCGCCTATCGTTCCTACTATCCGGGGCAGGACGGTCTGCTGCCGGCGCTGCAGCAGGCCTTCGCGGACTTCGACCTGGCCACCCCGTTCCAGGATCTCGAGCGCGACCTGGGGCTCGTGATCGACGCGGCGGCCGGACGTTTTCCGCAGCCCTTCGAGGCGGCGCCGAACCACCAGGTGCGCCTGCTCTCGTCGCTGTTCTTCCGCAACAAGGGCGCCTACGCGATCGGCCGCATCATCAACGGCAGCTTCATCCTGCCGTTCGCGATCCCGATCCTGCATGCCGACGGCGGCCGGCTCGCCATCGACGCCGTGCTGTTCGACATGGTCGACCTGCTCAGCCTGTTCAGCTTCTCGCGCGCCTACTTCATGGTCGACACGCCGGTGCCCGCGGCCTACGTGCAGTTCATCCACGAGATGCTGCCGGCCCGGCCCAAGTTCGAGCTGTACAACATGATCGGGCTGCAGAAGCACGGGAAGGCGCTCTTCTATCGCGACTTCCTGCATCACCTCGCGCACTCCACCGATTCGTTCGTCCCGGCGGCCGGCATCAAGGGCCTGGTCATGACGGTCTTCACGCTGCCGTCGTTTCCGTTCGTCTTCAAGGTCATCAACGACCACATCCCGCGACCGAAGGAAACGGACCGTGCCGGGGTGATGGCCAAGTACTGGCTCGTCAAGCTGCACGACCGCGTCGGGCGCATGGCCGACACGATGGAATACAGCGACGTGGCGTTCCCGCGGGACCGCTTCTCGATCGAGTTGCTCGAGGAGCTCAAGCGAAAGGCGCCCACGATGGTGTCCGAGGAGGACGACGCGATCGTCATCAACCATTGCTACATCGAGCGCCGCATGACGCCGCTCAACCTGTACCTCCAGAGCGCCAAGCCCGACGACGCGCGTCGCGCGCTCGGCGAATACGGCCTCGCGATCAAGCAGCTCGCCGCGGCCAACATCTTTCCCGGCGACATGCTGTACAAGAACTTCGGCGTGACCCGCAATCGCCGCGTGGTGTTCTACGACTACGACGAGATCGAGTACATGACCGCGTGCAACTTCCGCCGGGTCCCCGAGCCGCGCAACGAAGAGGACGAGATGGCCAGCGAGCCCTGGTACACGGTGGCCCGCAACGACGTCTTCCCGGAGGAGTGGAAGACCTTCCTGCTCGGCGACCCGCGCATCCGCGAGACGCTGCTGGAGCTGCACCCCGAGATCTTCGAGGCGTCGTACTGGCAGGCGCTCAAGGACCGCATCGAGAGCGGCTACATCGAGGACGTGTTCCCCTACCCGGTGGAAGCGCGCTTCGACCCGTCGCGGCTCGCGCCGCTCACGACGACCCCTTGACGCGGTCGCCGGCCTGCGCGCAACGGCGGGCCTAGGTGACCAGCGAACGCCGCACTGCCGGATCCTGCAGCCGCTTCAGGAACCACTGCATCGCCTTGCCGCGCTGGCTCGTGTTCCACGCGTAGTGCAAGGTACCCACCGCGCGCGACTCGGCCAGCAGCCTCGGCACCAGGCGCCCGGCCTCGATGTGCGCGATCGCGTCGCGGAGCGGCACGTTGCCGCAACCGAGCCCCGCGACCTGCGCCGCCACCTTGTCCCGCATGGTCGGCACGGTCAGCACGTCCTGGCCGCCGAGGAGGCCGATGGTGACCGCGGGCAGGTTGCGCGCGCTGTCGCCCACGGCGACCGCGCGATGACGACGCACGATCTCCGGTGCGATCGGCTCGACCGCGGCGGCGAGCGGATGGGTCGGCGCCACTACGAAGACGAGCTCCATGTCGCCGAGCGGTGCGCTCTGGTAGCCGGTCGCCGTGCCGGCGAGGCCGGGCGTGTTGGAAAAGGTGCCGACCGCGATGTCGGCACGCCCGGCCAGCAGCGCTTCCCAGGTCCCCGTCAGCACTTCGGTGAAGAGGCGGATGCGCGTGCCGCATTGTTCGCCGTAGAACTCGCCGACCAGCGCCAGCATGGCGTCGATGCCGACGATCGTGTCCAGCGCGATGCGCAGCTCGACCTCCCACCCATCGCCGACCCGTCGCACCCGCCGCTGCAGTTCGCTCGCGGCGAGCAGCAGATGCCGGCCTTCGCGCAGCAGTTCCTGCCCGGCGGGCGTCATCGTGGCCTTGTGGCCTCGTCGGTCGAACAGCAGGACATCGAGATCGCCTTCGAGCTTGCGGACCAGATAGGTGAGCGCCGACGGCACCCGACCCAGCTCCGCCGCGGCGCGCGCGAAGCTGCCCTTGCGCTCGATGGCATCCAGGGCCTGCAGCGCGTCGAGGTCGAGCAGCATGGTTCGAATTAATTGAACAAGATCGTCAACGCGCGAGGCTATCATCTGGACGTGCATCGGTATATCGTCCTTCTCCTGCCGCTGGCCGACCTTCGCAAGCCACGCAGAGAAAGGTTCAAAATGATTGATGTGATCGAACGTCCGATGATTCGTCGCAGCGCCGAGCGGGGCCATGCGGAACATGGCTGGTTGAAGAGCTTCCACAGCTTCTCGTTCGCCGACTACGACGATCCGGCGCACGTCCACTTCGGTCCGCTGCGCGTCATCAACGAGGACTTCATCGCACCGGCGTCGGGCTTCGGCACGCACGGCCACCGCGACATGGAGATCATCACCTACGTGCTCGAAGGCGAGCTGACGCACAAGGACTCGATGTCGTCCGGCTCTCGGCTCGGCGACGGCAGCAGCGGCGCCGTGATCCGTCCCGGCGACGTGCAGCGCATGAGTGCGGGGCGCGGCGTGCTGCACTCGGAGTTCAACCGGTCGCCCGACGTGCCGGTGCACCTGCTGCAGATCTGGATCGTGCCGAACGTCACGGGCACGTCGCCGAGCTACGAGGAGAAGCGCTTCGACGATGCCGACAAGCGCGGTCGCCTGCGCCTCGTCGCGTCCGACGACGGGCGCGAGGGGTCGGTGACCCTGCAGGCCGATGCGGCGCTCTACGCCGGCCGCTTCGACGGTCGCGAGACCGCGCGGTACGTGCTGGCGCCGGGTCGGCAGGCGTATGTCCACGTCGTCCGCGGTTCGGTGATCGTCGATGGCCACGCGCTCGACGGCGGCGACGCGCTGAAGGTCGTCGATTCGGGCGAGCTCGTGGTCGAAGCGGGGCGCGACGCCGAGATCCTGCTGTTCGATCTCGGTCGTTGAGCACGGATCATGACCGCCAGGGCCCGCGCATGCGTCGTGCGCGGGTCAATCCGGGAAACTCCATCGTCATGACCAGCACATCGATCGACTGTCGCTCGCGGTCCGGCCGGACGAGGCTCCCCGAGTCCCCGCTCGCGCGACTGCGACGGCTCGACGCCGCCGGGGCATCGCCCACCGTCGATGACGACGGCGTGCGAAGCGCAGGGCGCGACGTCGCTATCGGCTCGTTCGTCGGCCGCAGGGTCCGCTCGCCGGCCATGGCGTCCTGATGTCGTCGAGCGTCGACGTCGCGACCGTGCCGCAGCCGGTCGGCAGCCCGGATCGGGGTCACTACACCGCGCCGGCCATCGGCCTGCACTGGTTGATGGCCGTGCTGATCGTGTGCTCGCTGACGCTCGGCTACGACATGGTCGGGCTGCCTTTCTCGCCCACCCGCATTCGCCTCTTCAACTATCACAAGTGGCTGGGCATCACGATCCTCGGACTCGCCGCGGCGCGGCTGCTGTGGCGGCTCTTCCATCGACCGCCCGCGTTGCCGTCGGCCCTGCCGGCCTGGCAACGAGTCGCGGCGCACGGCGTGCACGGGCTCCTGTACGCCCTTTTCTTCGCGGTCCCGCTGGCCGGATGGGCCTACAGTTCGGCGACCGGCTTCCCGGTCGTGTACCTGGGCGTCGTTCCGTTACCCGACTGGGTGTCGCCCGACGCCGGCCTCGCCCGTCGCCTGGCGACGCTGCACGCGGTGCTCGCCTACGGTCTCGCGTCGATCGTCGCGGTGCACGTGCTGGCCGCGCTGAAGCACGGCTTCGACGACCCGGTCGGCTACCTGCGGCGCATCGTGTCGTCGAAGCCGTGACGTTCCCCTGAGAAAGAAACCATGACCCCACGACCCCGCTGGACGATGTCGTTGCCGCTGCTGGTCCTCGCATGGCCTGTCGCGTCGCTCGGCGCGCAGAAGATCGTCGCCGCGCAAAGCGAGATCGGCTTCGTCAGCAAGCAGATGGGCGTGCCGGTCCAGGGCAGGTTCGAGCGCTTCGATGGCCAGATCAACGTCGATCCAGCGAAGCCCGAGAGCGGCCGGGTCGCGTTCACGGTCGAACTCGCGAGCGCCGTCGTCGGCACACCCGAGACGGCGGTGGAACTGCGCAAGCCCGAATGGTTCGACACCGGCAGGTTCCCGGCCGCCAGCTTCCAGTCCACGTCGATCCGGTCGCTCGGCGCCGGCAAGGTCGACGTCGTCGGCCGCCTCACGATCAAGGGCGTGTCGAACGAGATCCACGTGCCGATGTCGCTCGCATCGCAAGGCGACGTGGTGAAGGTGACCGGCGAATTCACCGTCAAGCGGCTCGACTACAGGATCGGCGCCGGCGAGTGGGGTGACACCGGGCTGGTCGCCAACGAAGTCCTGGTCCACCCGCGACTCACGCTGCAAGGGACCGCGACGCCCTGACCGTTCGCCACGCATTCCCGTTCCACGGCCATCCGGCCCAACCTCAGGACCACCATGAACCAGATCCGCTCGTCCCTGTTCTTCGCGCTGCTCGTCACCGCCCTGCTCGGTACGTCGTCGGCGCTCGCCGACCCGCTCAGCTACACCGTCGACCCGACGCACACGTCGGTCACCGCGGCGTCGCGTCACTTCGGCACGTCGACCGTCCGCTCGCGCTACAGCGCCAAGAGCGGCAACATCACCATCGACCCGGCGGCCAAGACCGGCAAGGCCACCATCGTCATCGACATGACCTCGGTCCTGACCGGCGTGCCCAAGCTCGACGAACACCTGAAGAGCCTGTCGTTCTTCGACGCGTCGGGTTATCCCGAGGCGACGTTCGTCGCCACCGGCTTCGCGTTCGATGGCGACAAGGTCACGCGCATCGACGGCGACCTGACGATGCACGGCAAGACCGCGCCGATCACGCTCGCCTCGACCAACTACAACTGCTACATGAACCCGAATTTCAAGAAGCAGGTATGCGGAGGCGACTTCGAGGCGACCATCCAGCGCAGCCTGTGGGACGTCAAGTACCTGATCCCGTTCGTCTCCGACGAGACGAAGCTGGCGGTCCAGATCGAGGCGACGAAGGACTGACGGCGAGCGACGTCGCCTGGACCGCTCAGGCGTGTCCGGCGACGAAGCGTTCGTAGGCCGCGACGAAGCCGGGCAGGTCCTCGAAGTACGGCATCGCGCCGGTCGCCATCACGTCGACGGTCCAGCCGCGCGCCGTGGCCAGGCGCGGTGCGGCACGATAGTCGGTGAAGTCGCCGCGGGTGCCGTGCACCAGCCACACCGGCGGCACCACGGCCTCGTACACGCGGGTGATGTCGGCGGCGAAGAGGTACGCCGACAGGAAATAGAACGGTGCCCGCCTCGCGCCGTCCACCCGCGTCGTCAGCACGTCGTATTCGTACAGCGCCTCGTCGATCTCCTTCGAGCCCCAGGTCTTCTGCAGGAAGAAGCGGATCACGCCGGGACGGGTGAGCAGCCGGAACAACGCGGGACTCCAGCGGGACCGGCCCAGCCAGGACAGCAACCAGGCCTGGCCGCGCGTCGAGCCCGGCGGACCGTCGAAGGGCTTGTCGCGATTGAGGCCGGTCGCGCTGACCAGCCCCACCGTGCGATAGGCGTCGGGGCGTTCGCTGGCGGCGCGCGCCAGGAACTCGCTGGCCAGCGACACGGCGATCGCATCGATCGGCGTGGCGCCGTGCCGGTCGGCGATCTCCGTCGTCAACGCGTGCACGGCATCGGTCATCAGCCGTAGCGAGTACACCCGGTCGCTGCGGTCCGACAAGCCGTAACCCGGCAAGTCGATCGCGTACACCGGCCGACGCGAGCGGTAGTGCTCGTACAGCGGGCGCACCTCGGCGGCCGACGCCGCGGCGTTGACGCTATGGATCAGCAGCAACGGCCGCGCGCCGTCAAGCGTCCCGGCGGGTCGGTCGGCGTAGTACGCGATCGGCGGACCATCGCCGGGAAGATAGGCGAGCGACCCGACGAGAGCGGGCGGCAGGCCAGGAGTCGGGGACACGCGATTCGCCGGGGTCATGGCCGCGATTCTACGGGCCGACCCCGGCCGGTCAGTCGATTGCAGCCGCCGTCGGGGCCGCGGTCGGGGCCACCGTTGCAGCCGCCGTCGCGGCCGCGTTCGCCGCGGCTAGGCGATGCGTGGCGAAGAAGCGCAGCATCTCGGCGGTCGCATCGACCCCCTTCGGATCGGTGTGCGTGCCGCGCGCATCGCCGCCGGCCCAGGCGTGACCGCCGCCGTGCAGCACCCAGTGCTCGACCTGCGCCGCGCCGTCGACATCGCGATACACATGGCGCACGAGCGACTGCCCGGATGCCGCGACGCGCTCCTCGACGTCGTGCGCGCCGGCCTCGACGCGGTCGTCGAGCGCCGCGGCCGCGAGCTGCTCGCCGTTGCGGGGATGGACCGTCGTGTCGCGGTCGCCGTGGAAGACGATGGTCGGGACGCGCCGCCCATCGGCCGAGGAGCTGCCGCGCGAGCGCGAGGCTCTCGCGCCGTCCCGCATGGCGCCGAGCGCGTCGACCACGTTGCCCGCGGCCCCCGCGACGAGTCCCGAGTGCACGCCGATCGCCGCGAACAGGTCGGGATAGGCGGCCGCGAGATTGGCGGCCATCGCCCCGCCCGCGGACAGGCCGGCGACGTAGACGCGCGCCGCGTCGATCGCGTAATCGCCGACGATCCGGCGGGTCAGCGAGGCGATCCACCCGGCTTCGCCGCGATCGCGTTGCTGGTCGCCGGTCTGGTACCAGTTCCAGCAGTTCGACGGGTGGGCGCTTCGCGACTGGGCCGGATACAGCACCACGAAACCCAGGCGCTCGGCCCACTCGTTCATCCGCGTCCCCATGGCGAAATCGTCGGGGGACTGGGTACAACCGTGCAGCATGACGACGAGCGCCGGGGACCGGTCGAGATACGACGGCACGAACAGCTTGTATTCGCGTTTCAGACCGCACGCGCTGTGCGCGCCGGCGACGAACCCCTCGAGTCGACCCTGCATCGTGCGACGACGCACGCCGGCATCCAGCGACGCCACGATCGGGACGGCCGCCGCCTTGACCGCGCGCTCGGTCGGGCGCGCCTTCGCCGCGACGGGGCGGCGGGCCTTCG
>CAHJXF010000005.1 GCA_903644065.1 Betaproteobacteria bacterium | reverse complement strand
TTCGATGAGCGGCGAGATCCTGCGGCGCGGCGCGCCGGGACGAGCCCTCCTCGCGGCCTTCGCCGCGACCGTGCTCGGCGGCCTGCTCGTGATCGTCGGCTTCGTCTGGCCCGCCGCGTCGGTCGCCGTCCTCCTGGTCGGCGGCGCGTTGCTGACGTGGGGCGTGCGGCGCCTGCGCGACGCGATCCGCCGCACGATGGACGGCGGTCGCGGCACGACGACGACGACGTGAGCGTCCGCTCTGCTCGGCCTGCCGCATGAGGATCGCCGTCCGCATCCTCGACGCCCGCCTCGCGGACCGCATGCCGCGCTATGCGACGCCGGGCAGCGCCGGACTCGACCTGCGCGCCGCGATCGACGAGGCGACGACGCTCGCGCCGGCGGGCACGTCGCTGGTTCCGACCGGTCTCGCCATCCATCTCGAGGACCCCGGCTACGCGGCGATGATCCTGCCGCGCTCGGGGCTCGGCCACAAGCACGGCATCGTGCTCGGCAACCTGGTCGGCCTGATCGACTCCGACTACCAGGGCCAGCTGATGATCAGCGTCTGGAACCGCGGTCTCGAGCCGTTCGTTCTCGAGCCCATGGAACGCATCGCGCAACTGGTCATCGTGCCGGTCGTCCAGGGCGTTTTTGATATCGTCGACACCTTCGACGCATCGCAGCGCGGCACCGGCGGCTTCGGCAGTTCCGGCCGCGGCTGACAACGCAGCCGTCGCGACGCTCGGCACGCAACCACTGGACATCCGGACGACCCGCCGGAACCCGGATCGCACCGCGAGATCACATCACCCATGACGACCTTCGAACAATCCTCGCGGCCGCGACGCCGCCTCTCGTGGTGGTGGGCGCCGGTCGCGGTGCTCGTCTTGCTATTCATCGCGTTCCTGTTCCCCTGGAAGCTCAATTTCCTGCGCGACACCATCGCCAAGAAGGTCGGCGACGGGACCGGCCGCAGCTTCGCGATCAACGGCGACGTGTGGCTGTACTGGCTGCAGGGTCCGCGGATCACGATCGACGGCCTGCAGCTCGGCAACCCGTCGTGGGCGTCGACCCCGCAGATGGCCTCCATCGAGCATGTCGACGCGAAGGTCTCGCTCGGCGCGTTGCTGCACCAGCGACTCGTGCTCAAGCGACTCGACGTCGTGCATCCCGTCGTGAACCTCGAGGAAGGCCCCGACAACAAGCGCAACTGGCTGTTCGACAAGCAGCAGAGCGACTCGAGCACGTCGATCGTGATCGAGGAGTTGGGCATCGAGCAGGGTCACATCGGCTACGTGGTGAAGGCCAGGGACACCGACGTGCAGGTCGATCTCGCCACGCTGACCGGCGCGAAGGTCGACACGCAGGGCGGCGGCAGCACCGACGGCTTCGGCGCCAAGGCCACCGGCAAGTACAACGGCCTGCCGCTGAAGGTCGATGCGTCCGGCGGCGACCTGCTCAAGCTGCGCGACCAGGACACGGCCTATCCGCTCGACCTGAAAGCGAGCATCGGCGCGAGCCGCGTGTCGGCGAAGGGTACGGTCACCGGCATCTCCAACTTCAAGGCGGCCGACCTGCAGGTGACGCTGGCCGGCGCCAACCTCGGCGACTGGTACCGCATCATCGGCGTCGGCCTGCCCGAGACGCCCGCATACCAGACGGCGGGCCACGTGCGCATCGCGGACGGGGTCTATCGCTACGAGGACTTCACCGGCCGCATGGGGTCGAGCGACATCGGCGGATCGGTCGCGTTCGAGAAGCGCGAGCGGCCGTTCGTGTCGGGCACGATGTCGTCCAATGATCTCGACCTCGCCGACTTCGCGCCGATGACCGGCAAGAAGCCCGAGCCCGCGGTCGCGCCGAGGGTCATCGACGCGACCAAGCCCGAGAAGCTGATGCCGCAGCAGACCTTCAGCACCGAGAAATGGAACACGCTCGATGCCGACGTGCACTACCAGGCCAAGCACATCAAGAACGCCGGTTCGATCCCGTTCGACAACCTCGAGATTCACGCGACGATGCAGGATCGCGTGCTGTCGTTCACCCCGCTCGCGTTCGGCTTCGCGGACGGCAAGATGGGCGGCAACTTCCGCTTCGACGGCAGCGCGCAGCCGATGCATGCGACGGTCGACGCGAAGTTCGACGACCTGTCGCTAGCGCGCCTGACGCCCAAGGTCACGGAGGGCGGGCGCGCATCGCTCGGACGGCTCAACGGCGCAGTGAAGCTCGACGGGCGCGGCAACTCGATCGGCGCGATGATGGCCACGGCCAACGGCAGCGCGCAGGTCGCGATGGGACGCGGCGAGTCGAGCTCGCTGCTGCTCGAACTGATCGGCCTGCAGGGTCCCCAGGTGGTGCGCTACCTGCTCGGCGACCAGAACTCCAAGATCGCCTGCGCGGTCGGCGACTTCTCGATGAAGAACGGCGACTTCACGACCGACACGTCGCTGATCGACACCGACATCAACGTCATCACGTTCGTCGGCAACGCCGATTTTAAGAACGAGAAGATGGCCTTCAAGATCACGCCGCTGCCGAAGCAGAAGAGCATCGTGGTGCTGCGCACGCCCTTCCATGTCGACGGCACGTTCGCCAACCCGAGCGTGCAGCCCGACTACGCGACGCTCGCGGCGCGAGTCGGCGGCGCGGTGGCGCTCGGCTTCGTCAATCCGCTGCTGGCGGTGCTGCCGTTGATCGAGACCGGGCCGGGCAAGGACGCCGACTGCGACGTGCTGCTGTCGAAGATCAAGGGCGCGCCGGTGAAGAACACCGACTCGCCGGAGCAGGTCAAGCCCGCCAAGGGCTCGTCGAAGGGGAAGCCCGCCCGGCAGGCCAGCGCGTCCTGACGAGCATCGCGGTCAGCGGCGCCGCATGACGTGGGACCACACGGTCCCGGTCTGCACCTGGGCCACCAGCTCGTTGCCGGTCTGCCGCGAGAACGCCTGGAAGTCGCGCACCGAACCCGGGTCGGTGGCCAGCACGCGGAGCAGCTTGCCGCTCTCGAGGGCGGACAGCGCCTTCTTGGCCCGCAGGATCGGCAGCGGACACGCCAGCCCGCGGGCATCCACTTCGGCGTCGATGGTCGGTTCGTTCGACATGCGATTCTTCGGGTCGGTTGCTCGGTGAGCGGTCACGAGTTCGGTGACTCGGTGGTCGGGCGGGACGGCAGGTCGACGAACTCGACCGGCAGGCCCCGAGCCCGCATCCAGTCGGCCATCGCGTAGCCGGTGCCCGCGCGCCACGGCCTGAGGCGTTCGGGCGCGACGAGACGGAAGTCGGCCAGTTCCTCGCTCAGCTTGATGGTGCCGCTGGCCTCGACATGATAGGCGATGATCAGCTCGTTCTTCCGCATGAACTCGTAGACGCCGATCAGCGTCATGCGGTCGGCGTCGAGGTCGGTCTCTTCCTTCAGTTCGCGGGCCATGCCCTGCTCCGGCGTCTCGTCGGCCTCCATGAATCCGGTGATCAGCGCATAGAGGCCGTGGGTCCATTGGGCGTTGCGCGCCAGCAGGATGCGGCCGTCGTACTCGACGAGGCCGGCCAGCACCGGCAGCGGATTGTCCCAGTGGACGAAGTCGCAGGCCGGGCACGCGAGGCGCGGTCGCCCGCCCGCCTCGCGCGATGCGAGCGGCGTCGCGCAGCGCGGGCAGAAGCGCCAGGCCGCCGCGCTCAAGCCGGCACCCGCAGCGCGATGCGGGCGCCGCGCTGCCCAGTCACTTCGCGTCCCGGTCGCTGCCGAGCGTCGCGTCGGCCGCCTTGCCGACGCCCTTGCCGACGATCTTGACGGTGCCGATCGCGGCGTCGGCGGCCACGCCGACGGTCTTCACCGCGACGGTGCCCACCGCGTCGGCCACGGCGACGACGGCGCAGCCGGAGATGACCGCCACGAGCGCCAGGGTCGCGAGACGGATCAGCACGGCGTCACCCCTCGACCGTCGCCGGCAACCGGGCCGGCCGCGGATGCAGGCGGGCCATCGTGAACGCATCGACGAACGCGCCATCGCGCATCGCGTGGGCGCGATGGCGGCCCTCGATCACGAAACCGTGGCGGCGATAGAGCGCACAGGCCGCCTCGTTGTCGACGAATACCGTGAGCTCGATGCGCAGGACGTTCATCCAGTTGTCCGCGCGATCGATGGCCGCCGCCAGCAGGACGGTCCCGACGCCGCGTCCCTGCCAGTCGTGACGCACGCTCATGCCGAGCGCGCAGACATGACTGCGGCGTTGCTGCTTCGCCATGTCGAGGACCAGATGCCCGACGACGGTGAACGCCTCGCCCGCCTCACCTGCCGGGCCTGCCTGGCCCGCCTGGCTCGCCTGACCCGCCTGGCCTGCCTGGCCTGCCTGGCGCGCCTCCGCGACGATCGCGCAGTCCGTGCCGTCGGACCGCGCCATGCGTTCGCGCCACTGCTCCAGAGACGGAAACGGCAGCTGCAACGTATTCGCGTAAGTGGCGCGACTCGCCATGATGTCGCGAACGGCAGCGTAGTCCGTCGGCTCGGCCCGACGGATGCGCAGGTCGTCGGCCGCGATGCGCGATGCGGACCTCACACCCGCTCTTCGACGAAGCCACGCACCGCCGCCAGCGCGGCGCCCAGGCCGGCCGGTTCCGTCCCGCCGGCTTGCGCCGTGTCGGGCTTGCCGCCACCCTTGCCGCCGACCTGTTGCGCGACGAAGTTGACGAGCTCGCCGGCCTTCACCCGGCCGACCAGGTCCGGCGTCACGCCGGCGATCAGGCTGACCTTGCCGGCATCGACCGCCGACAGCACGATGACCGCGCTCTTCAGCTTGGCCTTCAGCTGGTCCAGGGTCTCGCGCAGCGCCTTGACGTCGGCGCCGTCGAGCTGCGTCGCGAGGACGCGCAGGCCCTGGCCCGAACGATCGGCGACATCGACCGCCTGCGACACCAGGTCGTCGCCCTGCGACGCCGCGAGCTTCGACTTGACCCGGGCGAGCTCGCGCTCGAGCGCCTTCACGTTGTCGAGGATCTGGCCGATGCGCTGCGTGACCTCGTCGGGCTGCGACTTGAGGGCCGACGCCGCGCGATGGATCTGCGCGTCGAGCGACTGCACGACCGCGACCGCCTTCTCGCCGGTGACCGCCTCGATGCGGCGCACGCCGGCCGCGACGCCGCCTTCGGAGACGATCTTGAACAAGCCGATGTCGCCGGTGCGCGCCACGTGCGTGCCGCCGCACAGTTCGTGCGACGAGCCGATCTCGAGCGTGCGCACGACGTCGCCGTACTTCTCGCCGAACAGCGCCATCGCGCCTTTCTTCACGGCCTCGTCGTAGGGCAGCACGTTGACGCGCGTCGCGATGTTGGCCAGCACCTCCTGGTTGACGATGGTCTCGACGCGACGCAACTGTTCGTCGTCGATCGGCGCGTCGTGCGAGAAATCGAAGCGCGTCTTGTCCGCGTCGACCAGCGAACCGCGCTGCGCGACGTGCGTGCCGAGCACCTCGCGCAGCGCCTTGTGCATCAGGTGCGTGGCCGAGTGGTTGCGGATGGTCGCTGCCCGGCGCGTCGCGTCCACCGCCGCGTGCACCCGGTCGCCCACCCTGAGCGTGCCGTGCACGAGCCGGCCGTGATGACCGAAGACCTCGGGCTGCACCTTTTGCGCATCGAGCACCTCGAACGTGGTCGACGCGTTCGACAGCACGCCCGCATCGCCGACCTGTCCGCCCGACTCCGCGTAGAACGGCGTGCGGTCGAGCACGACGACGGCTTCGCGGTCCGACTCGATGCGCTCGACCGAGGTGCCCGCGATGTACATCGCGACCACCGTCGCGTGCTCGTTCAACCGGTCGTAGCCGATGAATTCGGTGCGCGCGCCAGAATACTCGACGCTGCCCGACGACTTGAACTTGCCGGCCGCGCGCGCCTGCGTGCGCTGCACGTCCATGGCCGCGTCGAAACCGGCCAGGTCGACGGCGAAGCCGCGCTCGCGACAGATGTCGGCGGTCAGGTCGACCGGGAAGCCGTAGGTGTCGTACAGCGTGAAGGCCACGCGGCCGTCGAGCGCGCGGTCCGGTCCGGGCGCCGCGTCCATCGCTGACTGCTTCGCCGATCCATCCGCGGTCAGCTTCGCCAGCTCCGCATCGAGGATCCTCATGCCGTTCTCGAGCGTCTCGCCGAAGCGTTCCTCCTCCTGCTTCAGCACGCTGGCGATGCGCTCGCCGCGCTCGATCAATTCCGGGTAGGCCGCGCCCATCTCGCGCGCCAGGTCGGCCACCAGCGCGTGAAAGAACGGCTTTGTCTGGCCGAGCTTGTAGCCGTGCCGGAGCGCCCGCCGCACGATGCGTCGCAGCACGTAGCCCCGTCCCTCGTTGCTGGGGATCACGCCGTCCGCGATCAGGAACGAGCAGGCCCGGATGTGATCCGCGATGACCTTCAGCGAGTTGTCGGCGAGATCCTCGGCACCGGTCTCGCGCGCCGCCGCCGCGATCAGCGCCTGGAACAGGTCGATGTCGTAGTTGCTGTGCACGTGCTGCAGCACGGCCGACAGGCGCTCGAGGCCCATGCCGGTATCCACCGACGGCTTCGGCAGCCTGTGCATCGTGCCCGCGTCGTCGCGGTTGAATTGCATGAACACGAGGTTCCAGATCTCGATGTAGCGGTCGCCGTCGGCCTCCGGCGAGCCGGGCGGACCGCCCCAGACGTCGGGGCCGTGGTCGTAGAAGATCTCGCTGCACGGACCGCACGGGCCGGTGTCGCCCATGGTCCAGAAGTTGTCGCTGTCGAACGGCTTCCCGCCCGGCTTGTCGCCGATGCGGATGCAGCGCTCGGCCGGCACGCCGATCTCCTTCGTCCACAGGTCGAAGGCCTCGTCGTCGTCGATGTAGACCGTGGTCCACAGCTTGTCCTTCGGCAACCCGTAGACCTCGGTGATCAGCGTCCATGCGAAGCGGATCGCGTCGCGCTTGAAGTAGTCGCCGAAGCTGAAGTTGCCCAGCATCTCGAAGAACGTGTGATGGCGCGCCGTGTACCCGACGTTCTCGAGATCGTTGTGCTTGCCACCGGCGCGCACGCACTTCTGCGACGTGGTCGCTCGCACGTAGGGCAGCTGGTCGATGCCGGTAAAGACGTCCTTGAACTGGTTCATCCCGGCGTTGGTGAACAGCAGCGTCGGGTCGTCGCCCGGCACCAGCGACGACGAGCGGACGACGGCATGACCCTCGGTTTCGAAAAAGCGAAGGAAGCGCTCGCGGATCTCTGCGGACTTCATGGGAATTTGCGCAACTTTCATGTAGGACTGGTCCGACATCCAGTTTGGGACCGGACGGACAGGCGTTCGACCGAGAACCCTGAATGCTAACTGACCGGGTTCACCTGCCGCACAGCGTCGCGCACTGCGACGCTTGGATGCCTGCCGCATCCGGTCCGCAGCGGCGCAGCGACCGGACCGGTACGGGCCGCATGTCGGCGCAGCCACGAAGAATTGCAACGGTCGCATCAATCGAGAGAACCCAATGAACGCCGACCCTTCGGGACCCCGCAGCCCGTTCGCCAGCGACAACGAATCCCCGTCCTCGCCGTCACCGACCCGGTGGCTCGCTCCTCTCGGTCCTCTCGCGCGGCTCGCGGCGGGCGGTGTCATCGCGCTGTGCACGGCCGCGGCATGCGGTGCCGAGCACGATCCCTCCGTGTTCGGCGAGGTGGGACGAGGCGACGTGGCGGTGACGAGCGCCACCATCGGCGCCACGGCGAGTCTCTGGCCCGACGCCTCGCTGCAGCCGTGGGACGTGTACGGCGAATTCTCGCTCGGGCGCTGGAACGTGCATCCGCACGATCGCGACGCCGACCACCACGTCACGCAGATCGGGCTGACGCCGGTGGTGCGCTACACGTTCGGACCGGCGCTCGGCGGCGTCTTCCTCGAGGTCGGCATCGGCGTCAACGCCATCACGCCGATCTTCATGAGCCGTGATCGCAGCTTCTCCACGACCTTCGAATTCGGCGACCACGTCGGCATCGGCAAACGCTTCGGCACGAACCGGGAGCACGAAGTCTCGCTGCGCATCCAGCACTACTCGAACGCCGGCATCAAGCACCCCAATCCCGGCGAGGACCTGGGGCAGCTGCGCTACGCGTATCACTTCTGAGCGGGCGCCTCCGGGCGGGTGGGCGGCACGAGGTCGAGGCGATCGACGAACAGCGCATCGATGCCGGCTCGCTCCAGTTCCGCGACGCGCTGCGGAGCGTCGACCGTATAGCCGGCGACGCCGAAGCCGGCGGCGTGGACCCGCTCGATGGTCGACGCGTCGAGCGTGCGCTGGCCGGCGTGCACGCTGACGCATTCGAGCGATGCGGCGATCGCCAGGCAACCGTCGTCGACGGCTTCGACCAGCAGCCCGCGATCGATCCGCGGTGCCGCATCGCGCGCGGCGTCGAGCGCGGCGATGCTGAACGACGAGAGCAGCGGTCGACCGGCGGCGTCGACCGTGAACCACGCGGCCGTGATCGACGCCACGATGCGGCCCGTCCTCGCCTCGTGGCCGGGCGACGGCTTGATCTCGACGTTCATCCACACGCCGTGGCGGCGGCAGAACGCGATCGCGTCCTCGTAGCGCGGTACCGGCTCGCCGGCGAAGCGGGCCTCGAACCAGCCGCCCGCGTCGCACCGCGACAATGCCGCGTAGGACAGGTCCGCCACGCGGCCCGGGCCGCCGACCGTCCGGCCGAGCACGGCATCGTGCATCAGCACCGGTACGTCGTCGCCCGTCAGCATCACGTCGACTTCCACCGCCCGATAGCCGCGGGCGATGCCTTCGCTGATCGCGGCGATGGTGTTCTCGGGCGCCAGCGTTCCGCCGCCGCGATGCGCGATGCGGCGCGGCCAGGCCCATCGCCCGCGACCCGCCACGCGGTCAGGTCCGGGACGAGACACCCTTCTTCGGCGCCTTGCCGGGCCGGGCCTTCGGCGGCTCCGGCAAGGCGACCGCCTGCTTCATCGCGTCGTCGCCGAGACGCACCGCGTCGTCGAGGCCGAGCTTCGGCGGCTTCTCGCCCGACCACACCGCGTCGAGCTGCGCATCCATGATGTCGCGCACCTTGTCGTAGGCGGGCAGGCGGATGCCGCGGGACGTGGCCGCCTGGGACGTCGCGGCACCCTTCATCACGGCGGCGAGGCCGGGGTACTTGTCGTAGTAGCCGGTGCGCTCCGACACCAGGTACGCGGCGCTGGTCCACGGCAGGCTGCCGGTCTTCTGGTGCCATTCGACCGCGATGACCGGGGTCGCGAGATAGGCGAGGAACGTCGCGATGCCGTTGTAGACGTCGCGCGTGCGGCCTTCGGCGGCCCACAGCGCGGACCCGCCGACCAGCGTGTTGACCGGCTGCCGCGCGCCCTCCTCGTAGAACGGCAGCGGCGCGACGCCGATGTTGAAGCGGGCGGCCTTCGCGATGTCGCCGAGCGACCCGCTCGCGGTCGTCAGCACGCCGCATTCGCCGGAGGCGAAGCGCGCGTCGCCCTCTTCGCCGTGGCCCGACGGCCGGTACAGCTCGCTCTTGACCCAGCTCGTCATCAGCGCGATGTGCCGGACGTGCAGCAGGTCGTTGAAGGTCAGCGTCGCCCCGCCGCCGTCGAGTCCGTTGTTCCTGGTGGCGATCGCCTCGCCGTGCAGCGCGCCCAGGTTCTCGATATGGATCCACGCCTGGTCGCTGCTGGTGTAGCTGCACTTCATGCCCTTGCCCGCGTCCTGCAACACGATGAGCTGCTTCTGCAGGTCGCGCCAGGTCGCCGGCGGCGCGTCGGTCGGCAGGCCGGCTTTCGCGTAGGCGGCCTTGTTGTAGAGCAGCACCGGCACCGAGGCCTCGAGCGGAAAGGCGCGCAGCCGGTTGCGCTCGTCCTTCATGAACGCCACCGCGCCGGGAATGAAGAAGTCGAAGTCCTTCGACTTGGCGAGCGGCAGGATCTCGTGGATCGGCTTGACGCCGTTCTTCACGGCCAGCACGTCGCCCGACCCGACATCGCTGACCTGCAGCAGGTCCGGGCCGTCGGGCAGGCTGAGCGCCGCGATGCCCGCCGCCGTGGTGGCCTTGTCGTCGCCCTTGAAGACGAGGTCGACGCGGTAGTTCTTCTGGCTGCCGTTGAAGCTCTCGACCATCGTCTCGAAGGTCTGCGCGGACACGCCGGTCATCGAATGCCAGACGCGCACGTCGGTGATGGCGGACGCGGGCGTCGAGACGACTGCGGCGAGAATCGCGAGCGGCGCGAGGAGCCCGCGACGCAGGGTGGAACGATTGAACATGGAACGGTGCGCGGCTAGAGGCGGCGACGAGGCGTAGGACGGAAGGCGGATTATAGTCAGCGCCCTTCCCACGCCCGCGCATCGCCGACCTCGACATGCAACGTCCCGCAGCTGCCGCCGCGATCCCACCGCTCGTGCCCGGCGCCCTCGCCGGCGTCCGCATCCTCGACCTGACACGGGTCCTCGCCGGACCTTACAGCGGCCAGATCCTCGCCGATCTCGGCGCCGAGGTGATCAAGGTCGAGCGCCCGGCGTCCGCCGGTCAGGACGGCGGCGACGACACGCGAGCCTGGGGTCCGCCGTACGTGAAGGACGCCGACGGCAACGACACGGCCGTCTCGACCTACTACGTCGCGGCCAACCGCGGCAAGAAGTCGATCGCCGTCGATCTCGCGAGCGTCGACGGCCAGCGCACCGTGCGGGCGCTGGCGACGATCAGCGACGTCGTCATCGAGAACTACAAGGTCGGCCAGTTGGCGCGCTACGGCCTCGACTACGAATCGCTGTCGCGCGACCAGCCCGCGCTGGTCTACTGCTCGATCACCGGCTTCGGCCAGACCGGCCCGTGGGCCCGGCGGCCGGGCTACGACTTCGTCGTCCAGGGCCTGTCGGGCTTCATGTCGGTGACCGGCGAACGCGAGGACGCGTGCGCGACCTGCCACGGCGGTCCGCCGCAAAAGGCCGGCGTGGCGATCAGCGACCTGCTGACCGGCATCTACTCGGCGACGGCGATCCTCGCGGCGCTGCTGCACGTGCGGGCCACCGGGCAGGGCCAGCACATCGACATGGCGCTGCTCGACGTGATGGTCGCCACGATGTCGAACATGAACACGGCCTACCTGAACAGCGGCCGCGTCCCCGCGCGCGTCGGCAACGCCCACCAGAGCATCGTCCCGTACCAGGTATTCGCCTGCGCGGACGGGCATCTGATCCTCGCGGTCGGCAACGACCTGCAGTTCCGCCGTTTCTGCGACGCCGCCGGCTGTCCCGGCCTGGCCGTCGATCCGCGCTTCGCGACCAACCCCGCGCGGGTCCGCCACCGCGACGTGCTGGTGCCGCTGCTCGAGGCGATCCTGACCGGCCGCACCAAGCAGCAGTGGATCGAGCGGCTGGAGGCGGCCGACGTCCCGTGCGGGCCGATCGACCGGATCGACGAGGTCTTCGCCAATCCGCAGGTCGTCGCACGCGGCCTGCGCGTCGACCTGCCGCACGCCGAGGCCGGTCGCGTCTCTCTGGTGGCCAACCCGATGCGCCTGTCGGTCACGCCGCCGCGCTACGACCTGCCGCCGCCGGCGCTCGACGAGCATCGCGACGAGATCCTCGCGTTGCTGCGCGCCCATGAAGGTTCGAGAAGCGTCGGAACCTGAAGTAAACTCATGCTCCCCTTGGGGAGTAGCCGGCTTCCGCAGCAGGAAGCGCCTGCGTCAACATACTCGGCGTGCGATGCGATGCACCGCAGGCACGCCGTGGCGCCGGCAGCCGCACAGGTTGGCGAGACCACGGGCGTGCCAGCGCGATGCGAGTCGGGCGTGCGGGCACGCCGCCGTGCTCGTCCCGACCGTCAGGTACCCGATGAACTTCGTCGCCGTCGTGCTTCTGGCGCTCGCCATGTCGACCGACGCGTTCGCCGCGGCGATCGCCAAGGGCGCGGCCCTCCTCGAGCCGCGCTGGGGCGAGGCGCTGCGCACCGGCCTGATCTTCGGCGTCATCGAAGCGACGACGCCGCTCGTCGGCTGGCTGCTCGGCCGCCTGGCAGCCGACGCCGTCAGCGCGTGGGATCACTGGATCGCATTCGTGCTGCTCGGCGTGCTCGGCACGCGGATGATCCTGTCGGCCCTGCACCACCGCGCCGAACCGGTCCAGAAGCCGGTCAAGCACTCGTTCGGCGGACTGGCGCTGACCGCGATCGCGACCAGCATCGATGCGATGGCGGTAGGCGCCGGCCTCGCGTTCCTCGACATCGGCATCGTGCCGATCGCTGGCGCCATCGGCTTCGCGACCTTCGTGATGGTGACCGTCGGCGTGATGGTCGGGCGGGTCATGGGGCGCATCGCGGGCCGCTGGGCCGAAGCCGCGGGCGGCGCGGTGCTGATCGGCATCGGCGCCGTCATCCTGTGGCAGCACCTGCACTGAGCCGCATCGACGCGATCAGGCCTTCAGGCGCCAGCCCCGCCGCATGATCTCGGTGGCGACCGCCAGCGCGACGACGAAGAACACCAGCGTCATGCCGACGCTCAGGCCGATGGGCACCTCCGACTGGTCGAAGAAGCTCCAGCGAAAGCCGCTGATCAGGTACACCGACGGATTGAGCATCGACAGCTTCTGCCAGATCGGCGGCAGCATGCTGACCGAGTAGAACGGACCACCGAGGAAGGTGAGCGGCATCACGATCAGCATCGGGATCAGCTGCAGCTTCTCGAAGCCGTCCGCCCAGATGCCGATGATGAAGCCGAACAGGCTGAACGTCACCGCCGTCAGGATCAGGAACAGCACCATCCACACCGGATGCGCGATGTCGAGCGGTACGAAGACGCTGGCCGTGGCGAGGATGATGAGCCCGACCAGCACCGACTTGGTCGCCGCGGCCGCGACGTAGCTGAGCACGATCTCCAGGTGGCTGATGGGTGCGGACAGCAGCTCGTAGATGGTGCCGGTGAACTTCGGGAAGTAGATGCCGAACGACGCGTTGGAGATGCTCTGCGTCAGCACCGAAAGCATGATCAGCCCGGGCACGATGAAGGCGCCGTAGGTCACGCCGCCGATGTGTTCGATGCGCGAGCCGATCGCCGAGCCGAACACCACGAAGTACAGCGCGGTCGACAGCACCGGCGAGACGATGCTCTGCGTGACGGTGCGCCAGGTGCGCGCCATTTCGAAGCGATAGATGGCGCGGATCGCGTGGCTGTTCATGCCGTCTCCCGGATCAGGTCGACGAAGATGTCCTCGAGCGAACTCTGCGTCGTGTGCAGGTCCCTGAGCTTCAGGCCGGCGTGGCTCAGGCCGTCGAGCAGCGTCGACACGGCGACCTCGGTCTCGCGCGGGTCGTAGACGTAGACCAGCTCGCTGCCGTCGCCTGCGAGCGTCAACGCATGCGCGGCCAGGCTGTCGGGGATGCGCCCGATCGGGCTCGTCAGCTGCAGCGTCAACTGCTTCTTGCCGAGCTTGCGCATCAGCTTCACCTTGTCCTCGACCAGGATGATGCGGCCGTGGCTGATGACGCCCACGCGGTCGGCCATGTCCTCGGCCTCGTCGATGTAGTGGGTCGTGAGCACGATGGTCACGCCCTCCTCGCGAAGACCGCGCACCATCGCCCACATGTCCTTTCGCAACGCGACGTCGACGCCGGCGGTGGGCTCGTCGAGGAACAGGACCGTCGGCTCGTGCGACAGGGCCTTCGCGATCATTACCCGACGCTTCATGCCGCCCGAGAGCGTGCGGATGCGGGCGTCCTTCTTGTCCCAGAGCGACAGCGACCGCAGCGTCTTCTCGATGTGAGCGGCGTCGGGCGGCTTGCCGAACAGGCCGCGGCTGAACGACACCGTGTCCCACACGGTCTCGAACGCGTCGGTGGTGAGTTCCTGCGGCACGAGGCCGATCAGGCTGCGAACGGCGCGGTAGTCGTCGACGATGTCGCGGCCGTCGACGGTGATCTTCCCGTCATCGACGTTGACGATGCCGCAGACGAGCCCGATCAGCGTGGTCTTGCCGGCGCCGTTCGGCCCGAGCAACGCGAAGATCTCGCCGCGATCGATCTCGAGATCCACGCCGTCGAGCGCCTTGAATCCGGTGTTGTAGGTCTTGGAGACGTTGCGAACGGAGATGATGGCGGTCATGCGGTGTCGGACGGAGGACGGGACGACAGTATGGAGCGTCCGGCCGTGCGCCTGCGGCGGGTCGGTGGGCCGACGAACCCGAGCGAGGCCCACGGCTGCTTGGGTGGGCCCCGCGTTCGCGCGGCAGACCTTCGACACCGATGTCGTTGCGACACGCCCTGCGGCGCGCGCGACGAGTCGGCGTCAGCGCCCGATCAGCGACGATGCGTCGAACGCCGGATTGAGCAGTGCGTTGAGCACGTGGTCGCGCCAGGCGTCGGCGATGAACAGATAGTCCTTCGCCAAGCCTTCGCGGACGAAGCCGAGGCGCGCGAGGAGCGCCGCGCTGCGCCGGTTCTCCGGGAGATGATTGGCCTGGATGCGGTGCAGCGCCTTCTCGTCGAACATGTAGGCGACCGCCGACTGCAGGGCCTCGAACATCAGGCCACGACCCTCGTAGGCCGCGTCGATCTGGTAGCCGAGCAGGCACGACTGGAAGGGTCCGCGCACGATCTGCGAGAAGCCCATGCGACCGATGACGACGCGGCTCGGCCCGCGTCGGGCATCGAACAGGTCGAGCCGCACGCCGCGATCGGCCGTGAACTCGTCGACCGAGCGCGCGATGCTGCGCGTCCAGAACGCCGTGCTGTAGAAATCCGGCGGCGCCGGTGGATCCCACCGCGAGAAATGCCGCCGGTTGCGTTCGAAGAAGTCGACCGTCTCCGCCTCGTACCCCGGCTGCACGTGGGCGATGCGCAGCCGCGTCGTCGTCCATTCGGGCAGCGCCGCGGAGCTCACCGGCGGATCGACGGCGATCGCGTCACTCCACGCGGCAGGCTTCGTCGAACGACAGGCGCGGGCTGCGTGGAAAGACGTGCGCCGGGTCGCCGTAGCCGAGGTTGCAGATGAAGTTGGTCCTGACCGCGGTGCCCGCGAAGAAGGCCTCGTCGACCTTGGCCTTGTCCATGCCCGACATCGGACCGGTGTCGATGCCGAGGGCGCGCGCCGCGAGGATGAAGTACGCGCCCTGCAGCGACGAGTTGCGGAACGCGGCGTCGTCGATCATCGGCTGGTTGCCGAGGAACCAGCTGCGCGCATCCGCGTGCAGGAACAGCTTCGGCAGCTGCTCGTAGAACGTCATGTCCATGCCGATGATGGCGGTGACCGGCGCGCTGGTCGTCTTCAGGCGATTGCCTTCCGACATGCACGGCTCGAGCTTCTGCTTGGCTTCGGCCGAGCGCACGAAGACGACGCGGGCCGGGCAGCAGTTCGCCGACGTGGGACCGAGCTTCCACAGGTCGTAGAGCGCCTGCAGCTGCTCGTCGCTGACGGGCCGGTCCTGCCAGCCGTTGTGGCTGCGGGCCTCGGTGAAGAGCTGGGCGAGGGCATCGTCGGCGAGCGGCGCGTTGTGCGGGCGGAAGGCGGGATCGGGCATGGGATTCCTGTGGAAGACGAGAAGCGATCGCGGGCGATCGGGGGGAAAATCAGGCCGCGGCCAAGACCTCGCGCAAGTAATCGAGGCGGTCCTGACCGAAGAACATCTGCGCGCCGACGAACATCGTCGGCGCGCCGAAGACACCGCGTGCGACAGCCTCGTCGGTCGTGCTCTTGAGCGTCGTCTTGACGAGCGGGTCCGTGACGGCGGCCATCACGCTGGCCGGATCGAGGCCGATGCGCTGGACCACCGCGGCGACGACCGAGCCGTCGTTCATGTCGCGGCCGTCGACCCAGATCGCCTGGAACACGGCGTCGACGTAGGCCGGGAAACGATCGGGCTGGCGCAGTTGCAGGGCGACCGCCGCGCGCATCAGCAGCAGCGTGTTGATCGGAAAGAAGGTGTTGTAGACGAACGGGACGCCGTAGCGCCTCGCGTGGCGCTGCAGGTCGTCGAACACGTACTTGCCCTTGGCCGGAATCTGCATCGGCGACGCGTTGCCGGTGGCCTGGAAGACGCCGCCCAACAGCATCGGTCGATGGACCAGTACGGCGCCGGCCTCGTCGCACAGCTTCGGCAACTGCGTGGACGCCAGGTACGACGCCGGGCTGCCGAGGTCGAAGAAGAATTCCACTTGCTTCATCGCGATGGTGATTTTCTCAAGGAGCGGTCCGCATCACCAGCGCTCGATCCAGGGACGCAGGTCGAGCTCGAAGGTCCACGCGTCGCGTGGCTGGCGGTGCAGGAACCAATAGGTGTCGGCGATGTGCTCCGGGTCGACGATGCCGTCGTGATCCTTCGCGGCGTAGCGCTCCGGGAATCGCGTGCGGATGAACTCGGTATCGATCGCCCCGTCGACGATCACGTGACCGACGTGGATGCCCTTCGGTCCCAGCTCGCGGCCGATGCTCTGCGCCAGCGCACGCAGCGCGTGCTTGGCGCCGGCGAACGCGGCGAAGTTCGCGCTGCCGCGCAGCGACGCGGTCGCGCCCGTGAAGAGCATCGTGCCGCGGCCCCGGACGACCATGCGTTTCGCCACCTCGCGCGCGGTCAGGAATCCCGCGAGGCAGGCCATCTCCCAGATCTTGAAGTACTTGCGCGCCGTCTCGTCGAGGATCGACGACGGCACGTTGGCGCCGATGTTGAACACGTAGGCCTCGATCGGACCGACGTCGCGTTCGATCGTGTCGACCATCGCGACCACCTGTTCCTCGTCGCGCGCATCGAGACCGAAGGCCCGGGCCCGGCCGCCAGCCCCGTCGATCGCGGCGACCAGCGGCTCCAGCTTGTCGGCCGTGCGCCGCACGACGCAGGCCGTCAAGCCTTCCCGCGCGAAGCGCCGGGCGACTGCGCCACCGGTCGCGTCACCGGCACCGATGACGAGAGCGGCAGGCTGAGAAAAGGTCATGCAGGAAACGGGAGACTGGACGGGCCGCTACCTTAGCGCAACGCGTCCGCTCGTGCGCGGGGAGTCCGGCGGCAGCGGCGGCAGCGGCAGCGGCAAGTTTCGTTCGACGCGAATATCCGCTTCAACGAACTTTTGGTCATTTTTGCTTTACACCGTGTATGCTATACATTACATTGCGTGCCTGTCTTCATCGGAGCCGTCATGTCCCCTCGTGAATTGAGCGCCTGGATCCGTCTCGCGTCGATCCTCATCGTTTTCGTGCCGTACGTGGCCTACGTTTTCCGCGTGTTCGCCGCTCGAGAGCCGGTCGCGCACGCGCTCAGCGTCGCCTTCGTGGCTGCATCGATCGCGTTCCTGATCGTGATCGCCGTCGCCGAAGGACTGACGCGGTCGCTGCACGTCTGCCTGCCAGGCGACGAGCGGGACCGGGCGATCGACCGCTACGGCATGCGGGTCGCCTACGTCGCGCTCGTCATCCTCCTGCTCGGCGCCATCAGCACCCAGGCGGTGCTCGGCTTCCTGACGCCGCCTCGCGTGGACGGGACGATCGCGGTGCCGACCTATCCGGTCGCGAGTCAGTTCGCGTTCATCAGCGTGGTGATCGCCGAAGCGCTTCGGCAACTGACGCAGTTGGTGTGCTATCGCAAGGGCATGCCGGCGTGACCGGGCCGCCGATCGTCAACAACATCCGGCGTCTGCGCTTCGACGCGGGCGAGATGACCCAGCAGACCTTGGCCGACGAGGTCGGCGTCACGCGCCAGACCATCATCGCGATCGAATCGCGCAAGTACGCCCCGTCGCTGGAGCTGGCGTTCCGGATCGCCTATGCGTTCGGGCAGCCCCTGGAGGCGGTGTTCGAGTACGAAGCGCCGTCCCGGAGCGCACGACGCTGATGTCGCGCGTTCTCCTGCCGCGCCAAGCGATGGCAGGCTGATCCGCGATCCGCGGCGCTCGTCGCCGGCACGTACCGGCCGGCGCGGCGGACCGGGCCGGTCGTGCAGGCCGATGACCTCCTCGACGAGCCGGATGGACCCGATCGTCGGATCGCTTCGAGTCGCCGACGCCTCGAGCTCAGTAGGTCTCGAAGTGCAGCCGCCCCTCGCGCTTCATCTGCGCATGCAGTGCCGGCCAGTCGATGGACCGTCCGACGCAGATGTCCTTCAACGCATCGAGGACGCCGGCTTCCATTCCCTTGAGCCCGCAGACGTAGAAATAGGTGTTGTCGTCCTGCAGCAGCGCGCCGACGTCCGCGGATCGCTCGCGCATCAGGTGCTGCACGTAGCGCTTCGGCGCGCCGTCGACGTGGCCCTCTTCGCGCGAGAACGCGAAGTTGATGTCGATGAATTCCTTCGGCAGGTTCATCAGCGGCCCGAAGTACGGCAGTTCCCTTTGCGTGCGCGCGCCGAAGAACAGCATCAGCTTGCCGCCCTCGTTCAGGTCCACGCGACGACGACGCCGCTCGGTCATCGCCCGCATCGGCGCGCTGCCGGTGCCGGTGCACACCATGATCAGGTTCGCGTTCGGATGATTCGGCATCAGGAAGCTGGTGCCGAACGGTCCGATGATGCGCACTTCGTCGCCCTTCTTCAGGTCGCAGACGTAGTTGGACGCGACGCCGCGCACCGCCCGACCGTCGTAGTCGGTCGTCACGCGCTTGACGGTCAGCGAGACGTTGTTGTAGCCCGAGCGCTCGCCGTCGCGCGGACTGGCGATGGAATATTGGCGCGCGTGATGGGCCTTGCCGCGTGCGTCGACGCCCGGCGGCAGGATGCCGATCGACTGACCCTCGAGCACCGGAAACGGCGTGCTGCCGAAGTCGAGCACGATGTGATGCGTGTCGCTGTCGGTGCCGAGCGCCGTCACGCGGAAGTTGCCGGCCACCGTGGCGGTCACCGGCGCCTTGTGGCCGTACAGGTTGACGTAGGGATGCGACGCGGACCACGGCGGCACCTGCGCGCCCGACAACGGGTCGGCCAGCTGCGACGAATCGAGCTCGAGCGCCTTCTCGTCGTCGGCCGCCTCGGCGGCGTCGATGGGCGTCAACGCCTCGGCCTCAAGCAATCCACCGTCGACTTCCTTCTCGGCCGGCAACTCGTCCCATGTGAACTGTTCGTCGACGCTGTACGCCGCCGGCTTCAGCACCGTGCGCCAGTTGTCGATGGAGCCGGTGGGGCAAGGCGAGATGCAGGCCATGCAGAAATTGCATTTCGTCGCATCGACGACATAGTTGTCGTCGTTGTGCGTGATCGCGTCGACCGGACAGGTCTCTTCGCAGGTGTTGCAGCGAATGCAGATCTCGGGATCGATCAGGTGCTGCTTCAGTACTTCGGCGTTGGCGCTCATTCCATGTCGTCCCGGCAAAGGCCGGGACCTGATCTTTCCTCGAAGAACCGCGATTAGGCCCCGGCCCGCGCCGGGGTGACCGGCGCGGTGCTCAATTGAACCGAACGTATTCGAAGTCCACCGCCTGCTTGTTGATGCCCATCGGCGGCGGCGCGATCCAGCCGGCGAACTTGCCCGGCTCGGCGACGCAGCCCATCAGCGAAGCGACGAACGCGCGGTCTTCCGCCGTCGGCAGCCAGTCGCGCTCGCGGGCCGCCCACTCCGCTTCGCCGACGACCTGTCCGTCCGGACTGACCTTCGCGTTCGACAACGCGCCGATCTTCCGGTTGAACGCCTTGTGCGGCACCACGAGGCGATGCGGCAGGCCCGCCTTCTCGATCACCTTGTTCCAGCGGTTGACGCCGCCGATCGAGTCCTTGATGTAATCGTCGCGCAGCACTTCGTTGAGCGCGTTGAGCATCGGCACCTCGCGCTCGACGAGGCGTCCGTCCTGCACGCCCAGCACCTTGTAGGTCTGGCCCTGCAGCCGATGGTCGTCGTCGCGTTTGGTCTCCTCGTAGCGGCCCTTCAGGCCCGAGTTGTAGAAGATCGCGGCGTTGCTCGACTCGTCGGCCCCGAACAAATCGATCGTCACCGAGTAGTGGAAGTTGAGGTAGCGCTGCAGCGTGCCCATGTCGACCACGCCGGCGGCGCGGATCTTCATCGGGTCGTCGGTCTTGAGCTCGTTCATCACCTGGCAGGTGCGATTGATGACCCGCGAGATGCCCGACTCGCCGACGAACATGTGATGCGCTTCCTCGGTCAGCATGAACTTGGTGGTGCGGGCCAGCGGATCGAACGCGCTCTCGGCCAGCGCCGACAACTGGAACTTGCCGTCGCGGTCGGTGAAGTACGTGAACATGTAGAACGCCAGCCAGTCGGGCGTCTTTTCGTTGAACGCGCCGAGGATGCGCGGGTTGTCCTGGTCGCCCGAATTGCGATGCAGCAGCGCCTCGGCTTCCTCGCGACCGTCGCGGCCGAAGTAGCGATGCAGCAGGTACACCATGGCCCACAGGTGTCGCCCCTCCTCGACGTTGATCTGGAACAGGTTGCGCAGGTCGTACTGGGACGGCGCGGTGAGGCCGAGGTGGCGCTGCTGCTCGACCGACGCCGGCTCGGTGTCGCCCTGCGTCACGATGATGCGCCGCAGGTTGGCGCGATGCTCGCCCGGCACTTCCTGCCAGGCGTCGCGGCCCAGGTTCTCGCCGAAGCCGATCTTCTTGTCCGCGACGGCCGGGTTCAGGAAGATGCCCCAGCGGTACTCGGGCATCTTGACGTGGCCGAACTGCGCCCAGCCGGCCGAGTCGACCGAGGTCGCCGTCCGCAGGTAGACGTCGTGGTCGTGCGAGCCGTCGGGACCCATGTCCTGCCACCAGTTGAGGAACTCGGGCTGCCAGTGCTCGAGCGCACGCTGCAGCGTCTTGTCCTCGGCCAGGTTGACGTTGTTGGGAATCTTGGTGGCGTAGTCGATCGTGGACATGAGTGGCTCTCTTTCGTCGTTCCCGCAACGGCGGGGAATCCAGCATCGTTCGTCGTCGCCCCGTGGTGCAAGCCACTGGGTTCCCGCAGGCGCGGGAACGACGGTCAGGTGATCGGTAAAGACTATGTATTGATCGTCGCGTGCGTGGGTCAGACCCGCTTCCAGTCGAACTGCGCCTTTTCGCCCTTGCCGTACAGCTTCAGCGCGCCCTTCTCGCCGACCGCGTTCGGCCGGTTGAAGATCCAGTTCTGCCACGCGGTCAGGCGGCCGAACACCCGCGTCGCCATCGTCTCGCGGCCGTTGAAGCGCAGGTTGGCTTCCATGCCGGTCAACGCGTCGGGCGACATCGCCGAGCGTTCCTCGAGCGCCAGGCGCACCTCGTCGGCCCAGTCGATGTCGTCGGGCGCCATCGTCACGAGGCCGACCTTCATCGCGGCATCGCCGTCGAGCGGCGTGCCGATGGTCGCGCGTACCGCGGCGAGGGCCGGCTCTTCCTCGTAGAAGCGTCGTGCGAGCCGCGACTGATCGGTCGCCATCGGATACAGGCCGAAGTTCACCTCGCCGACGACCAGCGACGGCGCACGCTCCGGTGCGTCCGGCAGCGCCAGCATGTAGGTGCGGTCGCAAGCCAGCGCCAACTCGAGCAGCGTGCCGGCGAAGCACGAACCTTCCTCGACCAGCGCGAACAACGTGCGCGACGACACGTCGAGGCGGGATAGCGTGCGGCGAATGAAGCCGAGCGTCTCGCGGACGAACCAGTGATCGCGATGAGCCAGCAGCGCCGCGTCGCACGCCAGCACCGCGACCGGATCGCCGACGGTCTTCAGCACCCAGGTTCCGATGTCGAGCTCGCTGGTGCGCATCGACAGGATCGCGTCGTCGAGCTCGCGCGCCATCGCCAGCGGCCACCAGGTCGCGCCCGCGCCGACGATCGCGTCGACCGTCGTGGGCTGGTCGCCGGACGGCGCCGCGATCGTGAACGTCGCGACGCGTCTGCCGCGATCGACGAGGACGTCCACGTGCGCGTAGTGCAGGCCGGCGTCGTCGATCGCTCGCTCGATCGGCGTCAGCAACACCGGCAGTCCATCGACGGGACGGTCGCTGACCGCGGCCAGCGCTGCCGCCCGCTCGGCGACCTTCTGCGCGAAGACGGCCGGCTTGGCGATGTCGTCGACCAGCCGCCACTCCTTGGCGCGCGCGCCGCGCACGCCTTCCGTGGTCGTGCAGAACACGTCGGCCAGGTCGTGGCGCACGTGACGCTTGTCGGTCACGCGGGTCAATCCGCCGGTGCCGGGCAGGACGCCGAGCAGCGGCACCTCGGGCAGGCTCACGGCCGACGACCGATCGTCGACCAGCAGGATCTCGTCGCAGGCCAGCGCCAGCTCATAGCCGCCGCCCGCGCAGGCGCCGTTGACCGCCGCGAGGAACTTGAGACCGGAGTACTTGCTGGAGTCCTCGAGTCCATTGCGCGTCTCGTTGGTGAATTTGCAGAAGTTGACCTTCCACGAGTGCGACGACACGCCGAGCATGAAGATGTTGGCGCCCGAGCAGAAGATGCGGTCCTTCCGGCTGGTCATGACCACGGCGCGCACTTCGGGATGCTCGAAACGGATGCGGTTGATCGCATCGTTCAGCTCGATGTCGACCCCGAGGTCGTAGCTGTTGAGCTTCAGCTTGTAGCCGGGACGGATGCCGGCATCCTCGTCGATGTCGAGGCTGAGCGTCGCGATCGGACCGTCGAACGTCATCGACCAGTGCCGGTAGCGCGACGGCTCGATGCGGTAGTCGACCGCGCCCGTCGCAGCGCTCACCGCCGCCCGACCCGCCTCCCGCACCGCTTCCGACGGAACCGGATGGGGCGACACGTCCGGATTGATGACGATCGACGGATCGAGGACTTGATCGGCTTCCATGGACTCTCCGGTGAGTGCGAACTGTCTGCACGATGATGCATCACAGCGATGTCAGGCAAGATATTGCAGGTCTGCGTCGGCTACGTCAAGCGAAATTGCATTTTATTGCATGCGCACCGGGGCGGCGATCGGGCGGTCCGGCGCGGCGGACAGCGACGCAACCAGGCGTTCGTAGGCGTCGTCGAGCGACAGGCCGGACGTGTCCACGCTCAGATCCGCCTTGCGATAGAACGCGGCGCGTCCGGCGAGGATGCGCTTCAGGTCGTCCATGGCTTCGGCGTTGCCGGCCATCGGTCGCGTGTCGCCCTGGGCCACGACGCGCTGCATGTGTTCGCCGGGCGACGCGGTGAGCCACACCGTGTAGCAGTTCGCGAGCAGCAGGTTGAAGGTCGCCGGATCGGAGACGATGCCGCCCGGCGTGGCCAGCACCGCGTCGGGATGGCGCTGCAGCGCCTCTTCGAGCGCACGTCGCTCGTAGCGGCGATAGGCGGTCGGGCCGAGCAGGTTGTGGATTTCCGCGAGACCGTAACCGGCGACGCGCTCGATGTCGCGATTGAGCTCGACGAAGGTCACGCCGAGATCGGTCGCGAGGCGCCGTCCCAGCGTGGACTTGCCCGCGCCGCGCAAGCCCACCAGCGCAATGCGGCGGCGGCGCGCCTCGGGACGCGCCGCGGTCCCGAACAGGTCGGCCAGCGCCGCGCGGGCGCGCCGCAGGTCGTCGTCCCCGCGGCCGCGCAACAGGTCGCGGATCAACAGCCATTCGGGCGAATCGATGTACTCGCCAAGTAGGTCGGCCGGCTGGCATTCGAGCGCGACCGCGACCTGCCGCAGCACCAGGATCGACGCGTTGCCGACCCCGAGTTCCAGGTTGGCCAGATGGCGTTCCGACACCGCCGATGCGACGGCGAGCGAACGCCGTGTCATGCCTTTTCGGGCGCGCAACGAACGCATGCGCTCGCCGAGCGCGACCAGGAACGGATCGCGACCACCGCTCTCCCCGGCGCTGCCATCGTCGCCGGACGGTGATCCTTCGTCTCGCATCGTGTCGTGCTTCCCGGTCGCGAAGGAAGCCGCAGTGCGTGCGAACCGCACGTCCGGACAAACCCTCGATATGCAATATCCTGCTTGACGCTGTTCCACGGCGCCCTTAAGTTTCCGGCATCCACATGAATTATTCAACATGCCGACGTGCGTCGACGAGACCGGCCAGCCGCATCCGCCTGCCGCGTGGCGAGGGTCGACGATCGAGAGGACCGGGATGACCGGGATGACCGAGACGGTCGTGTCGCCGCCGGACGAGCGATTCAACTTCGCCGGACACGTGTTCGCGCTGAACCAGTCGCGTGCCGACAAGATCGCCTATGTCGACGACGACGGCGCGTTGACCTACGCCGCCCTGGAGCGACGGGCGCGATGCGCCGCCACGGCGCTCCGTGCGTCGGGCGTCCGTCGCGAGGATCGCGTGCTGCTGCTGATGCACGACTGCAACGACTGGCCCGCGATCTTCCTCGGCGCGTTGTACGCCGGCGTCGTTCCGGTCGCGATCAACACCCTGCTGACGGCGACCGACTACGCCTACATCCTTTCGCACAGCCGGTCGCAGGCGGCGCTGGTCTCGGACAGACTGCTGCCGGTGCTGCGCGCGGCGATGGTCGACGCGGACCACGAGATCGCGAACGTCGTGGTCTCTCGTCCGGGCGACGACACGGCCGGGTTCGACGAGTGGATCGCCGCCCACGAGCCGATGGCCGGCGCCTGCGACACGCGGGCCGACGACCCCGCCTTCTGGCTCTATTCGTCGGGGTCGACCGGCCGCCCCAAAGGCACCGTGCATGCGCAGGGCAGCCTGTACTGGACCGCCGAGCTCTACGCCCGGTCGGTCCTCGGCCTGACCGAGGACGACGTCACTTTCTCCGCCGCCAAGCTGTTCTTCGCCTACGGCCTCGGCAACGGCCTGACCTTTCCGCTGACGGTCGGCGCGACGGTGGTGCTGATGGCCGGCCGTCCGACCGCGGAGGCCTGCTTCGCGCGGCTGCGCGGCGTCGACGCGGGCGATGGCCGACGTCTGCGACCGACCGTGTTCTTCGGCGCGCCCACGGGCTTCGCCGGCATGCTGGCCTCGCCCGCCCTGCCGCCGCGCGACGACGTGGCGCTGCGCATGTGTTCGTCGGCCGGCGAGGCGCTGCCGCGCGACGTCGGCGAACGCTTCACGCGTCACTTCGGCTGCGACATCATCGATGGCATCGGTTCCACCGAGATGCTGCACGTGTTCCTGTCGAACCGACCGGGCGACGTGCGCTACGGCACGACCGGCAAGCCGGTCGACGGCTACGCGGTCGAACTGCGCGACGAACTCGGGCGGGTCATCGACGGTCCCGACGTCGTCGGCGACCTGTTCATCCAGGGCCCGAGCGCGGCGCTGATGTACTGGTCCGACCGGCAGAAGAGTCGCGAGACCTTCCAGGGCGCCTGGACCCGCAGCGGCGACAAGTACCTGCGCGACGTCGACGGCTACTACATCTACGCCGGCCGCAGCGACGACATGCTGAAGGTGAGCGGCCAGTACGTCTCGCCGTTCGAGGTCGAGTCGACCTTGATGGAACACGTCGCGGTACTGGAGGCGGCGGTGATCGGCGTGCCGGACGAGAACGGACTGACGCGCACGAAGGCCTATGTCGTGCTGAAGAACGGCGAGAACGGCTCGGACGCCTTCTCGGACGAGCTCAAGGCCTTCGTGAAGGCCCGTCTGGCGCCGGTGAAATACCCGCGCGAGATCGAATTCGTCGGCGAGCTGCCGAAGACCGCGACGGGAAAGATCCAGCGCTTCCGGTTGCGCGAGCGATCGAGTCCCGCGGCCGCATGAGCGCGCCGGATCACCGGCCGCGCGATGCCGGCTCGAGCATCGTCGCGCTGCGCGTCGACGGACAGTCGCTCGACCTCGAATATCGCCGGATCGACGGGCCGCGCGCCGCGCCGCTGCTCGTCTTCCTGCACGAGGGGCTCGGCTCCGTCGCGATGTGGAAGGACTTTCCGGACCGACTGTGCGCGGCAGGCGGCTATCGCGGGCTGGTGTATTCGCGGCCCGGCTACGGCCGGTCGACGCCGCGCCCGCATGCGGAGCGATGGCAGGCCGACTTCCTTCATCGCCAGGCGCGCGACGTGTTGCCGGCGTTGTTCGAGGCGCTCGCGGTGGACGTCGTCGCCGAACCGCCGTGGCTGTTCGGCCACAGCGACGGCGGCTCGATCGCGCTGATCCACGCCGCGACCTGGCCCGACCGCGTCGCCGGCCTCGTCGTCATGGCGCCGCACCTCGATGTCGAGCAGGGCGGCATCGACAGCATCGCGCTCGCGCGCGACGCCTATCTCCACGGCGACCTGCGCCGCAAGCTGGCGCGCCATCACGACGACGTCGACTCGGCCTTTCACGGCTGGAACGACGTGTGGCTCTCCGAGCCGTTCCGCTTCTTCGACATCCACGCGCTGCTGGCCGACATCGCCTGCCCGGTGCTGGCCATCCAGGGATACGACGACCGGTACGGGACGATGGCGCACATCGACGGCATCGCCGACGCGGTGACCGACACCACGCTGCTCAAGCTCCACGGCTGCGGCCACTCGCCGCATCGCGATTCGCCCACCGCCGTGATCGAAGCGACCGTACACTTCGTCGCGGCGCATGCGCCGGGCGCCGGTGGCACGGCCCTCGAGGATCGACCCATCGACATCCACTGAACAGGGAGACTCCATGCAACGACGTACCTTCGCGATGAGCGCCGCATTGCTGACCGGCGCGGCCGCGCTGGCCGTGACGACGACGCCGGCGTCCGCCCAGGCCGCCAAGGTCAAGGTGGGCTTCATGCTGCCGTACACTGGGACCTACGCGGCGCTCGGCAACGCGATCGAGAACGGCTTTCGCCTCTACGTCGACGAGCAGGGCGGCAAGCTCGGCGGACGCGAGATCGAGTACGTCAAGGTCGACGACGAATCCGAGCCGTCGAAGGCCACCGACAACGTCAACAAGCTGATCAAGCGCGACAACGTCGACGTGCTGGTCGGCACCGTGCACTCGGGTGTCGCCACCGCGATGGCCAAGGCCGCCAAGGACAGCAACACGTTGCTGATCGTGCCGAACGGCGGCGCCGACGCGATCACCGGGCCGATGTGCGGCGTCAACATCTTCCGCAGCTCGTTCTCGAATTGGCAGCCGGCCTACGCGATGGGCGAGGTCGCGGCCAAGAAGGGGGCGAAGAAGGCCGTCACCATCACGTGGAACTACGCGGCCGGTACCGAATCGACCAACGGCTTCAAGGAGTCGTTCGAGAAGGGCGGCGGCACGGTCGTGAAGGCGCTCAACCTGCCTTTCCCCGGCGTCGAGTTCCAGGCCCTCCTGACCGAGATCGCCGCGACCAGGCCCGACGTCGTGTACGCGTTCTTCGCCGGCGGCGGCGCGGTCAAGTTCGTCAAGGACTACGCGGCCGCGGGCCTCAACCGCAGCATCCCGCTGTACGGCCCGGGCTTCCTCACCGACGGCACGCTCGACGCCCAGGGCGATGCGGCGCAGGGCATGTACACCACGCTGCACTACGCCGACGGCCTGAACACGCCGCGCGACAACGCGTTCCGCCTCGCCTACGCCAAGACCTACAAGCTGCAGCCCGACGTGTACGCAGTGCAGGGCTACGACGCGGCGCAGATGCTGGCGATCGGCCTGAAGGCGACCGGCGGCGACGTGTCGAAGAAGCCCGAGTTCGCGGCCGCGATCGAGAAGGCCAAGATCGACAGCCCGCGCGGCACGTTCACGATCAGCCGCGCGCACAACCCGGTGCAGGACATCTACCTGCGGAAGGTGGTCGGCAAGGAGAACAAGCTCGACGGCATCGCGATCAAGGGGCTGAGCGATCCGGCGCGGGGCTGCAGGAGCTGATGCGAGCGGAGGTCGGCGCGGGAGGGCTTCGATTTTGTCATCCCGGCCGAGGTCGGGACCCGATGCTTTCTTCATCACCACATTGGGTCCCGGCCTTCGCCGGGATGACAGTGGGGGGGGCCGGGCTCTTCACCCGACGTCGGGGGGCCGGGCTCTTCACCCGACGTCGGGGGGCCGGGTCCTTCACCCAACTTGGGTTCCGGCCTGCGCCGGGATGACAGTCGGGGGGCCGGGCTCTTTACCCGACGTCGGGGGGCCGGGTCCTTCACCCGACTTGGGTTCCGGCCTGCGCCGGGATGACAGTCTGGGGGCCTGGGTTTGAATCCTCATCGGTCACGGCTGTGCCGCACGACATCGGCTTGAAATGGACTTTCCCACCTTCCTGATCCAGTGCCTGAACGCCGTGCAATACGGGCTGCTGCTGTTCCTCGTCGCATCCGGCCTCACGCTGATCTTCGGCATCATGGGGGTGATCAACCTCGCTCACGGCAGCTTCTACATGCTGGGCGCGTACCTCGCGTACGCGATCGCACCCGTGGTCGATACCTGGCTGGGAGGCGGCTTCTTCGCGACGCTCGCGGTGGGCGTCGCGCTCGCGGTGGCGTTCGGCTACCTGCTCGAGTGGGCGTTCTTCAGCTACCTGTATGAACGCGAGCACCTCCAGCAGGTGTTGATGACGTATGGACTGATCCTCGTGTTCGAGGAACTGCGCAGCATCCTGGTCGGCGACGACGTGCACGGCGTCGCGATGCCCGGCTGGCTGTCCGGCAGCTTTCCGCTGTCCGACGTGATGACCTATCCGGTCTATCGGCTGTTCATCTCGGCGGTGTGCGGCGTCGTCGCGCTGGCCTTGTGGGCCGTGATGACGAAGACGCGCCTCGGCATGCGCATCCGCGCGGGCGCTACCAACCGCGAGATGGTGCAGGCGCTCGGCATCCCGATCCGCTTCCTGTACCGCGTGGTCTTCGCGATCGGCGTCGGTCTCGCCGCGCTCGCCGGCCTGGTCGCCGCGCCGGTGTCGTCGGTGTACCCCGGCATGGGCAACCAGGTGCTGATCATCTGCTTCGTGGTCGTCGTGATCGGCGGCATCGGCTCGATCCGCGGCGCCTTCGTCGCGGCGCTGCTGGTCGGCGTGGTCGACACCTTCGGCAAGGTGCTGTTCCCGTCGCTGGCCGGCATGCTGGTGTACCTGCTGATGGCCGCCATGCTGCTGTGGAAGCCCGAAGGCCTCTTCAAGGCCGGATGATGGCGGCCACGTCGACCGCGACATCCGCGACCGCGCCATCGACGGCGACATCCGCGACCGAGCCGTCGACCGCGCCGTCGACCGCAGCGGCGAGCGACAGCGGCGCCGCGACGACGCGGTCCGCGCGATGGAAGGCGATGCCGGTCGTCGTGGCCTTCGTCGTGCTGGCGCTGTTCCCGGCTTTCGGCTCGAGCTTCTACACGGACCTGGTCGGCAAGGTGATGATCTACGCGATCTTCGCGCTCAGCCTCGAGCTGCTGGTCGGCCAGACCGGCCTCGTGTCGTTCGGCCAAGCGGCGTTCTTCGGCATCGGCGCCTACGCGACCGCCCTGGTCACCGCGCGGGTCGACGCGGCCAGCCTGTGGCTGGTCGTGCCCGTCGCGTTGCTCGCCGCCGGCGGCTATGCAGCGCTGGTCGGCGCGCTGTCGCTGCGAACGCGCGGGGTGTATTTCATCATGATCACGCTGGCCTTCGCGCAGATGGCGTTCTTCGTCTTCCACGACACGTCGTTCGGCGGCGGCAGCGACGGCATCTATCTCTACTACAAGCCGGCGCTGACCCTCGGCTCCACGACACTGGTCGACTTCGAGCACGGACACGGCGTCTATTACGCGACGCTCGCGACGCTCGTCGCCACGTTCGCCTTCCTGGCCGTGCTGCTGCGCAGTCGCTACGGGCGGGCGCTGGCCGGCATCAAGTCCAACGAGCAGCGCATGCGCGCCGCGGGCTTCGCGACCTATCCGTACAAGCTCGGCGCCTTCGTGATCGGCGCGATGATCGCGTCGCTCGCCGGCGTGCTGTTCGCGATGAAGGACGGCGCCGTCAATCCGGAACTGCTGGCGTGGAACCAGAGCGGCGCCGTGCTGCTGATGATCATCCTGGGCGGCGTCGGCCACCTGCGCGGCGCGATGCTCGGCGCATTGGCGTTCATGGCGCTGCAGGAAGTGTTTCAGTCGGACGCGTTGTTCGGCTCGTTCGCCAAGCACTGGCAGCTGATGCTGGGACTCGCGATCATCGGCTTCGTCGCGGCCTTGCCGCGCGGCTTGATCGGTCTGTTCGGTCCGAGGCGCGCCCGCGCATGAGCGATGTCCTCCTCGTCGCCGCCGACGTATCGCGACACTTCGGCGGCTTGAAGGCGGTCGATCGCGTGTCGATGACGCTAACGCGCGGCGAATTGCACGCGGTGATCGGCACCAACGGCGCCGGCAAGTCGACGCTCGTCAACGTGCTGTCCGGCGAGCTGCCGGTCACGTCGGGCACGGTCGCTCTGCTCGGCCACGACGCGACGCGGTGGACCCAGCCGCGACGCGCGCGCGCGGGGCTGGGCCGCAGCTACCAGCGCAACACGATCTTTCCGCAGTTCACCGTGTTCGAGAACTGTCGCCTGACGGCGCAGGCGCGCTGGCCTCGGGTGTGGGACTGGTGGACGCCCGCCTCGCGCTGCGGCGAAAGCCGCGACGCGGCCATGCGCGCGATCGAACGCGCGGGCCTGGGCGACGCGACCGCGCGACCGGCGGGCTCGCTGTCGCACGGCCAGAAGCGGCAGCTCGAGATCGCGATGTGCCTCGCGACCGACCCGCAGGTCCTGCTGCTCGACGAGCCGCTGGCCGGGATGGGCGCCGAAGAGACCGAACGCATGCTGGCGCTGCTGCACGACCTGAAGGACGGGCACGCGGTGCTGCTGATCGAGCACGACATGGACGCCGTCTTCCGCGTCGCCGACCGCATCACGGTGATGGTCGACGGTCGCGTGATCGCGAGCGACACCCCGTCGGTCGTGCGCGCCAGTCCCGAGGTGCAGCTCGCCTACCTCGGCGACGACGCGGCATGAGCGCCGGCGCCGCATCGACAGCGCAGGCGCCGCCTGCACCGCTCCGCTCGCCCGGCGACCTATTGATCGTCGCCGACGCGGTTCATGCGCACTACGGCCAGAGCCACATCCTGCACGGCGTGTCGTTGTCGATCGCGCCCGGCGAGGCAGTCGGCCTGCTCGGCCGCAACGGGATGGGCAAGACCACGCTGATCCGCACCCTGCTCGGGCTGCACCGGGCGAGCGGCGGCACGGTGCGCGTCGCCGACCGCGACGTGACGGGCGAGCGCGCCGATCGCATCGCACGGCTGGGCATCGGCTACGTGCCCGAGGGTCGCGGCATCTTTCCCAACCTGTCGGTGCGCGAAAACCTGGTGATGGCGTCCCGACCGCCGGCCGCGTCGACGCGCCCGGCGTGGACCCTGGCCCGGGTGCTCGAGACCTTCCCGCGTCTCGCGGAACGCCTGCACCACGGCGGTGGCGCGTTGTCGGGCGGCGAGCAACAGATGCTCGCGATCGGCCGCGCGCTGATGCTGAACCCGGACATCGTGGTCCTCGACGAAGCCACCGAAGGGCTGGCGCCGCTGATCGTGGCCGAGATCTGGCGGATCGTCGGCACCATCCGCGCGAGCGGCATCGCGTCGCTGGTCGTCGACCGCAACTACCGCACGGTGCTGGCGCACACCGATCGCTGCGTGGTCCTGCAAAAGGGGCGCGTGGTGCTCGAAGGATCGTCGGGCGCGTTGCACGGCAGCGAAACGCTGGCCGGGTATCTGGGCGTGTGACGTCGGCGGGTGCCGTCGGCGGGTGCTGTCGGCGTTGTGATGTCGGCGTTGTGATGTCGGCGTGGTGACGTCGGCGTTGTGACGCCGGCGAGTGATTTGCGCGAGCGATGCGCCGTCGTGCGCTGTCGGCGGTCGCGGTCGCGGTCGACAGCCGACCGCACGTTCACGCGGGGGAGGCGCCGTGATCGCCGACAGCCGCCACGACACCGCGTGGGTCGGGTCGCTCGGAAGCCGCAGAACCGAGGCACCTTCGACGCGACGCGAAAGACGGTACGCTCCGGCCGATCGAATGGCGGAACGCCGCGAACGCCACGCCCTCGATCCATCTCATTCCAGGAAGGCCGCCCCGTGCCGACCTTCCGAATCCTCGAAAGGATTTCCCATGAACGCACCCGACCGCGCCGCACTCGCTCCCGTCACCGCCTACGAGGACCTCGCCCTCTACATCGACGGCCGCTTCGTCAAGGGAGAAGGCCGCCGCGAACAGGACGTCGTCGACCCGGCGACCGACCGCGTCATCGGCAGCCTGCCGCATGCCACGACGGAAGACCTCGACCTGGCGCTGCAGAGCGCCGCAAGGGCCTTCGAGACGTGGAAGAAGACCTCGCCCACCGAGCGCAGCAAGGTCCTGCGGAAGGTCGCCGAGCTGGCCCGGGACCGCGCGCAGTCGATCGGCGCCAACATGACGCTCGACCAGGGCAAACCGATCGCCGAGGCGGTCGGCGAGGTGATGATGTGCGCCGAGCACGCCGAGTGGCATGCCGAGGAATGCCGGCGCATCTACGGCCGCGTGATCCCGCCGCGGATGGACGGCGTGCGGCAGCTGGTGCTACGCGAGCCGATCGGCGTCTGCGCCGCGTTCACGCCGTGGAACTTCCCGTTCAACCAGGCGATCCGCAAGGTCGTCGCGGCGCTGGGGGCCGGTTGCACGATGGTGCTGAAGGGACCCGAGGACGCGCCGAGCGGCGTGGTCGCGCTGGCCCGCCTGTTCCACGACGCCGGCCTGCCCGCGGGTTGCCTGAACGTCGTCTGGGGCGTGCCGCACGAGGTGTCCAAGCACCTGATCGAGTCGCCGATCGTCCGCAAGGTGTCGTTCACCGGCTCGGTCGCGGTCGGCAAGCAGCTGAACGCGATGGCCGGTGCATTGATGAAGCGCTGCACGATGGAGCTCGGCGGCCACGCGCCCGTCATCGTCTGCGACGACGCCGACGTCGAGCGCGCGGCCGACATCCTGGTCGGCTTCAAGTTTCGCAACGCCGGCCAGGTGTGCATCTCGCCGACGCGCTTCTACGTGCAGGAAGGCGCCTACGACCGCTTCGTCGCGCGCTTCGTCGAGAAGACCCGCGCCATCAGGGTCGGGCCCGGCAGCGACCCGGCCAACCGCATGGGGCCGCTCGCGCAGAAGCGCCGCATCGCGCCGTTCGCGGGCTTCATCGAGGACGCGCATCAACGCGGCGCGAGCATCCTGACCGGCGGCGAGACGATGGGCGACGCCGGCAGCTTCTACGTGCCCACCGTGATCGCGGACCTGCCCGACGACAGCCGCATGATGACCGAGGAGCCGTTCGGCCCGGTCGCCGGGATGGTCCGCTTCAAGACCGTCGACGAGGTGCTGAAGAAGGCCAATAGCCTGCCGTTCGGCCTGGCCTCCTACGCGTTCACCGGTTCGACGAAGAACGCGACGGCGATCGCGAACGGGCTCGAGGCCGGCATGGTGTCGATCAACCACATCGGCCTGGCGCTCGCCGAGACGCCGTTCGGCGGCATCAAGGACTCGGGCTACGGCAGCGAGGGCGGGACCGAGACCTTCGACGGGTACCTCACGACCAAGTTCGTCACGCAGCTCAACTGACCGTGGCACGCGATGCATGAATCTTCATGAAAGATTCCTGCATCGCGCGCGCAGACACATCGTCGCGCACCGCGTCGACTCGTCGAACGGTACCGACCGGCCGACCGGCCGATCAGGCGACCGGCACGTAGCGCGTCTCCAGCGGCACGCCCTTCTCGATCAGCAGCGCCCGCAGCGCCTGGATCGCCGGGAAGATCTCCTGGTTGCGATCCTCGCCCTGCGCGTCGAAGGCGGCCTGCTCGGCTTCGACGATGTGCGTGTCCTGGCCGAAGATGCCGTTCGTGAACGCGACGATGAACGGCCACAGCAGGTGCATCATCCCGGGGATGCCGGGTTTGCGGATCATCATCAGCCCGTAGGTCTGGTTCTGCCGCTGCTCGCGGTCGACCGGCATGTAGCAGTTCCACAGATCCAGCGCCGGCTCGCTGCTGCCGGCGGTCCAGAACTGCAGCGTCTGGTACGGGTAGCCGGTGCGGATCGTCATCTTGTCGATCGACCCGTCGACGAGCGTGGTGCCGCCCTTGCGATTGATCATGAAGCGCTCGCCGAGCGGCTGCTTGCCGGCCGCGCGCGAGAACGTGTAGTCGACCTCGACCCAGCCGTCGCCGCTCCGCAGGTCCAGCAGCGTCGCGCGGATCGAACCCATCAGGCTGCGATGCAGGAACTGATGGTTCATGTCCATCAGGTTCTCGTGCATGAACGAGTAGTGGCAGCCGATGGTGCGGTCGAGCGTGCGAGTGCGGTACTCGGGCTTCGCGAAGGTCGACACGTCGGGGAAGCGCTCGAAGCCCGGCGCCGCGCGGTCGCCGGTGTAGACGAACACCAGGCCGTAGGCTTCCCGCACCGGATAGCTGCGCACGCCGTTGGGCAGCTCCTTGCCCTCGTCCAGGTACGGCACGTTGACGCACGCCCCGGTGCGGTCGTAGGTCCAGCAGTGGTAGTGGCACTGCAGTCGATCGCCGCGGACCACGCCGAGGCTGAGCGGCACCTGCCGATGGGCGCAGCGGTCCTCGAGCGCGAAGACGTCGCCGTCCTTGCCGTCGCCCGCCTTGGGACGAACCAGCACGATCGGTTCGCCGGCGAAGCGCACCGCGAGCGACTTGCCGGCCTTCAGCTGGCGGGAGCGGGCGAGCGGATACCAGAAGTCCGGGTCCAGCCCGGTCTTCCGCAGGTCGCGACTTTCTTGTTGAGGGCGCGGCGCATAGCGACGCAGCGTCGTGACGGACGACATGCGGGACGACTCCTTCGATGGCGGGTCGCGACACGCGATGGGAGCATGCGGGCGGGGCTCGATGCGCGAACGACGACGATGCGAAAGCCTAGCATGCAGGCCACGCGACGGCCGCGGGAATTACCGCCTTGCCCGCTCGGACCGACGCGAACCGCTCGAACCCGTAATTGCTATTCGCGATGTCGAGGAACCGACGCAGCGCATCGCGGGTCCTGATCACTTCGACCGACCGGAGCCGAACCACATGCTGACTCGCAGGCGATTCGTGATAGCGGCCGTGGTCGCGCCCATCGCGGGAGTCGTGCGCGCCGCCGACACCG